>NZ_JAPSIW010000086.1 GCF_031178505.1 Streptomyces sp.
CCTACGGCAAGATCAAGGCCAAGAACGCGATCAAGGACTCGGCCCGCGTCCTCGGCTACCCGTACGCCATGGGCGACCGCATCACCAAGGCCATGCCCGCCGACGTCCTGGGCAAGGGCATCGACCTCGACGGCATCACCAACCCCTCGCACCCCCGCTACAGCGAGGCGGGCGAGGTCCGGGCGATGTACGAGAACGAGCCGGACGTGAAGAAGGTCATCGACACCGCCAAGGGCGTCGAGGGCCTGGTCCGGCAGATGGGCGTGCACGCCGCCGGCGTCATCATGTCCAGCGAGACCATCACCGAGCACGTCCCCGTCTGGGTGCGGCACACCGACGGCGTCACCATCACCCAGTGGGACTACCCGAGCTGCGAGTCGCTCGGCCTGCTGAAGATGGACTTCCTCGGCCTGCGCAACCTCACGATCATGGACGACGCCGTCAAGATGGTGAAGTCCAACAAGGGGATCGACATCGATCTCCTCGCCCTGCCGCTCGACGACCCCACGACCTTCGAGCTGCTCCAGCGCGGCGACACCCTCGGCGTCTTCCAGTTCGACGGCGGGCCCATGCGGTCCCTGCTGCGGCTGATGAAGCCCGACAACTTCGAAGACATCTCCGCCGTGTCCGCGCTCTACCGCCCGGGCCCGATGGGCATGAACTCGCACACGAACTACGCGCTGCGCAAGAACGGCCAGCAGGAGATCACCCCGATCCACCCGGAGCTGGAGGAGCCGCTCAAGGAGGTCCTCGACGTCACCTACGGCCTGATCGTCTACCAGGAGCAGGTGCAGAAGGCCGCCCAGATCATCGCCGGCTACTCGCTCGGCGAGGCCGACATCCTCCGCCGCGTCATGGGCAAGAAGAAGCCCGAGGAGCTGGCGAAGAACTTCGTCATCTTCGAGGCCGGTGCCAAGAAGAAGGGCTTCAGCGACGAGGCCATCAAGGCCCTCTGGGACGTCCTGGTCCCCTTCGCCGGCTACGCCTTCAACAAGGCGCACTCCGCCGCGTACGGCCTCGTCTCCTACTGGACCGCCTACCTCAAGGCCAACCACCCGGCCGAGTACATGGCGGCGCTGCTCACCTCGGTCAAGGACGACAAGGACAAGTCCGCCGTCTACCTGAACGAGTGCCGGCGCATGGGCATCAAGGTGCTCCCGCCGAACGTCAACGAGTCCGAGGCGAACTTCGCCGCCCAGGGCGACGACGTGATCCTCTTCGGCCTGACCGCCGTCCGCAACGTCGGCGCCAACGTCGTCGAGTCGATCATCAAGACCCGCAAGGCGAAGGGGAAGTACAGCTCCTTCCCCGACTTCCTCGACAAGGTCGAGGCCGTCGTCTGCAACAAGCGCACCGTCGAGTCGCTGATCAAGGCCGGCGCCTTCGACACCATGGGCCACACCCGCAAGGGCCTGGTCGCCCAGCACGAACCGATGATCGACACCGTGGTCGCGGTCAAGCGCAAGGAGGCCGAGGGCCAGTTCGACCTCTTCGGCGGCATGGGCGAGGAGAACAGCGACGAGCCCGGCTTCGGACTCGACGTCGAGTTCTCCGAGGTGGAGTGGGAGAAGTCCTACCTGCTCGCCCAGGAGCGCGAGATGCTCGGCCTGTACGTCTCCGACCACCCCCTCTTCGGTCTGGAGCACGTCCTCTCCGACAAGACCGACGCGGGCATCTCCCAGCTCACCGGCGGCGAGCACGCCGACGGCGCGGTCGTCACCATCGGCGGCATCATCTCCGGCCTCCAGCGGAAGATGACCAAGCAGGGCAACGCCTGGGCCATCGCCACCGTGGAGGACCTCGCCGGCTCCATCGAGTGCATGTTCTTCCCCGCCACCTACCAGCTGGTCTCCACCCAGCTCGTCGAGGACGCCGTCGTCTTCGTCAAGGGCCGCCTCGACAAGCGGGAGGACGTGCCCCGGCTGGTCGCCATGGAGCTGATGGTCCCCGACCTGTCGAACGCCGGGACCAACGCGCCCGTCGTCCTCACCATCCCGGCGCTGAAGGTCACCCCGCCGATGGTCAGCCGGCTCGGCGAGATCCTCCAGCACCACAAGGGCAACACCGAGGTGCGGATCAAGCTCCAGGGCCCCCGCACCACCACCGTCCTGCGGCTCGACCGCCACCGGGTCCAGCCCGACCCCGCCCTCTTCGGCGATCTGAAGGTGCTGCTCGGCCCGTCCTGCCTGGCGGGCTGAGCCCCCCCCGCACGCGCAAGGGGCGCGCCCGTCGTCACGGGCGCGCCCCTTTGCCTTGCCGCGGCAGGCGTCAGTTGTGGCCGAAGCGCTTCTGACGGCCCTTCCGCGCCATGTCACCGGGGGTGACCTGCGCGGCGCGGTGCTCGGCCTGGGACTCCATCGACGACCGCTGCGCCTGCTCGGCACTGCGCTCGGCCGGCGACTGCTGCTTCTGACTGCGGTTCTGGTTGCGGTTCTTGGCCATGGGGATGATGCCTCCTCGAAGGGATCTAGGGGCCAGGGCCGCTGTCAGACTCACACACCGGAGGAAACGCCGCATTTTGGATCATTGCGGAGCGTCACGGGCCGCCGGAGGCCACTCCGCCACGCCGATGATCCAGTTCCGGCCGTCAAGCCACCGCCGGTCGGGCAGACTCGATGGAACCCGAAGCACCTCCGATCCCGAGTCCGACCCCGAGGTTTCCCGAAAGAGGGTGGAACACGTGGACCGCTGCGTCGTCCTGGTGGACGCCGGCTACCTGCTGGGCGCCGCCGCCAGCCTCCTCGCCGGGGAACCGGCCCGCTCCCGTATCAGCGTCGACCACGCCGCGCTCATCCAGCAGCTGCGCCGCCGCGCCGAGGACGAGACCGGGCTGCCCCTGCTGCGGATCTACTGGTTCGACGGCGCGCCCGACCGGGTGCCGCAGCCCGAGCACCGCAGGCTGCGCGTGATGCCGCGGGTCACCGTGCGGCTCGGCGCCCTGACCCGCAGCGAGGGGCGCTGGGCGCAGAAGGGCGTCGACGCGGCCATGCACACCGAACTCACCGAGCTCGCCCGCAACCGCGCCTGCTCCGACATCGTGCTCGTCACCGGCGACGGCGACCTGCTGCCCGGCCTCATGTCCGCCAAGGAGCACGGCGTCGCCGTCCACCTGTGGGCCGTCCAGGCCGCCGACGGCGACTACAACCAGTCGGAGGACCTCGTCGCCGAGGCCGACGAGCGGCGGGTCCTCGACCGTGCCTTCATCACCCGCGCCGTCCGCGCCCGCGACCTGACCGGCATCTGCGCCCCCGCCCCCGCCCCGCGCCCCGAGATCGCCGCCATCCTCTCCGCGCCGCTGCCCGAGTCCGCCCTCGCCGCCTCCGCCGAACGGGCGGCCGAGGCGGCCGAAGCCGCCGCCTCCGCCGTACGGAACGGGGAGCGGCCCGCCGCCGAGGCGTCCGGCCCCTCCCGCGACGGGCACGGAGCCGACGCGCACGGCGAGCTCAACGGCCACGCCGGTCACAACGGCCACGCCCCCGCCCCGGGGCAGGGCAAGGGCATCCCGACCCCCAAGGACCTCGCGGGGCTGCGTGCCCCGGCGGGCCCGGCCGCCCCCTCCGCCGCCCAGACGGCGAGCGCCCTGCGCTGGTCCTCCGACCGGGGGCTCATCGAACGCCCCGGCTCGCCCTGGGTCGGCGAGCCGCCGGAGACGGCCTCCCTGCCCACCCTCGCCCAGCTCACCAGCGCCGAGCAGCGCTGGGCCGACCGCGAGGAGGACATCACCACCGTCGGCGGCGACCCCTTCGAGGTCGGACAGGTGTTCGCCCGCCGGTGGATGGAACGGCTCGCCGACCCGGGCCACGTGCAGAAGCTCTCCGCCCTCTACCCCCGCATCCCGCACCGCATCGACGGCGAACTCCTCCGCTACGCCGCCCGCTTCGGCCTGCTCGCCCACAAGGACGACCAGATCGACGAGCACGACCGCTACGCCATCCGGGCCGGATTCTGGCGTGAGATCGACGTCCGGGCCGCCGCCGAACACGCCCCCGCGCCCGGAGCCGGCCCGGCGACCCCGTAGGCTCTCCCTCCGTGAGTACGGTGTGCGTGGTGCGGGATCTGGTCAAGACGTACCCCGCCACGCGCGGCAGGCGCGGTACGCCCGCGACCCCGGAGGTGCGGGCCACCGACGGGATCAGCCTGGACGTGCGCGGCGGTGAGATCTTCGGGCTGCTCGGCCCCAACGGCGCCGGCAAGTCCACCCTCGTCCGCCAGCTCACCGGCCTCATGCGCCCCGACTCCGGCACCGTCGAGCTCCTCGGCCACGACCTCGTCCGCCACCCCGGACGCGCCGCCCGCCTCCTCGCCTACCTCGGCCAGGAGTCCACCGCCCTCGACGAGCTGACCGTCTCCCTCGCCGCCGAGACCACCGGACGGCTCCGCGGCCTGTCCGCCCACGACGCCCGCGCCGAGCGCGACGCCGTCCTGGACGAGCTCGGCCTCGCCGAGATCGCCGGCCGGCCCCTGAAGAAGCTCTCCGGCGGCCAGCGCCGGCTCGCCTGCTTCGCCGCGGCCCTCGTCGGCCGCCGCCCCGTCCTCGTCCTGGACGAGCCCACCACCGGCATGGACCCGGTCGCCCGCCGCGCCGTCTGGGCCGCCGTCGACCGGCGGCGCGCCGAACACGGCACCACCGTGCTCCTCGTCACCCACAACGTCATCGAGGCCGAGACCGTCCTCGACCGGGTCGCCGTCCTGGAACGTGGCCGGGTCATCGCCTGCGACACCCCGGCCGGCCTCAAGGAGCGCGTCGCCGGCGAGGTCCGCGTCGACCTGCTGTGGCGCGAAGCCGCCCCCCTCCACCTCCCCGAGGTCGCCGCCCTGCGCGGCCTCGCCCAGGAATCCGGGCGCCGCTGGGTCCTCCGGCTCGCCCCCGACGCCGCCCGGGCGGCCGTCGCCGCCGTCACCGGCGGGGCCGCCTTCGCCGCGCTCGACGACTTCACGCTCGCCACCCCCAGCCTGGAGGACGTGTACCTCGCCCTCGGCGGCCGGACCGAGGGACTGGTGAAGGCGTGAACCCCCGCGTTTCGACCGTGACCGTCAGGAGCCGTACGCAGTGAGCACCGTGCCCGCCGAGGTCCTGCCGACCGCCGCGCGCCCCGCCGGGACCGGGGAGACCGAGGACGCCGCGGCGCCCCTCGCCCCGGCCGCCCGGCTGCTGCCCTCCCTGGCCGCCGTCTACCGCGCCCAGCTCTCGCGGGCCCGGGTCGCCCGCATCCCCCTCCTCTTCGTGGCGACCTTCCAGTCCGTCGGGATCATGGTCCTGATGCGCGGGGTCGTCGACGGCGGCAGCGAGGCCCGGGCCGTCGTCGCCGGGTCCTCCGTCCTCGTCGTCGCCTTCGTCGCCCTCAACCTGCTCGCCCAGTACTTCGGCCAGCTGCGGGCCACCGGCGGCCTGGACCACTACGCCACCCTGCCCGTGCCGCCCGCCGCCGTCGTCCTCGGCGCCGCCGGGGCGTACGCCTCCTTCACCGTGCCCGGCACGGTCGTCACCGCCGTCACCGGCTCCGTCCTCTTCGGACTGCCCCTCGGCCACCTGTGGATCCTCGGCGCCGTCGTCCCCCTCGCCGGGGCGGCGCTCGCCGGGCTCGGCGCGGCGCTCGGCCTCCTCGCCCCCCGCCAGGAGCTGGCCACCCTCCTCGGCCAGCTCGGCATGTCCGCCGCGCTGCTCCTCGGCGTCCTGCCGGCGGAGCGGCTGCCCGGGCCGATCGGCTGGGCGCGGGACCTGCTGCCCTCCACGTACGGGGTCGAGGCCCTGGCCCGTACCTTCGCGCCGCACCCCGACTGGGTGGCCGTCGCCCGTGACCTCGCCGTGTGCGGAGTCGTCGGCGTGCTGTCCCTCGCGGTCGCCACGTGGGCCTACCGGCGGGCCGCGGTCCGCTGAGGCGGGGCACAGCCACACCTGGCACGATGGCGGGGTGACCGCACCTCTGACTCCGTCTCAGCCTCCGCCGCACGACCCCGACTGGCCCCCGCCGCCCCCGCCGCTGCTCGGTCCGGCCGGCGACCCGATCACGGCGGCCGAAGTGGTGCAGGGCATCGTGGTGACGATCGCCTCGGCGGTCGCCGGAGCGCTCCTGGGCCTGCTGTGGCTCTGGCAGGCGCCGCACGTGAAGCTGATCTCCGACGGCAAGGGCGTCTACCTCCGCGACTCCGAGGGCGAGGCGGCGATCGGCGCGGACGGCACCTTCGTCCTGCTCGCCCTCGCCTTCGGCGCGGCCGCCGCGGTCCTGGTCTTCCTGCTGCGCCGCAAGGGCGGGGTGCCGCTCGTCCTCGGCCTGGCCGCCGGCGGTGTCCTGGGCTCGCTGCTCGCCTGGTGGCTGGGCTCGTCCCTCGGACCCACGGCGAACGTGGTCGCGCACGCCAAGCAGGTCGGCCCGAACGTCACCTTCGACGCGCCGCTCGAACTCCACATGGCCGCCGCCGCCATGCTGGCCTGGCCGCTCGCGGCGACCGTGGTCCACCTCGCGCTCACGGCCCTCTTCGGCCCCCGCGACCCGGAGCCGGAGGGGCCCTGGGCGCCCTGAGCGGTCCCGTACGGCGGCGAAGGGCCCGGCGGCACCGGCCGCCGGGCCCTTTCCCCGTGCCCGTTCCGTTCCCGGCGGATCAGCCCCGGCCGATCGGCGCGAGGACCGCCGAGGTGAGTGCCGCCAGGTCGGTGGGGGAGAGCTCCACCTCCAGGCCGCGCCGGCCCGCCGAGACGCAGATCGTCGCGTGCGCGGAGGCCGAGGAGTCGAGAACCGTCCGGAGCCGCTTGCGCTGCCCCAGCGGCGAGATCCCGCCCCGCACGTAGCCCGTGGTGCGCTCGGCCGCCGCCGGGTCGGCCATCACCGCCCGCTTGCCGCCGACCGCCGAGGCCAGGGCCTTCAGGTCCAGCTGTCCCGCGACCGGGACCACCGCCACGGTCAGCTCGCCGTCCACGTCCGCCACCAGCGTCTTGAAGACCCGGTCGGGGGAGACGCCCAGGGCCTGTGCCGCCTCCTCGCCGTACGAGGGGGACGCCGGATCGTGCTCGTACGCGTGCAGGGTGAACGGGGTGCCGGCCGAGGCCAGGGCCACCGTCGCGGGCGTGCCCCCGGCGTTCTTCTTCTGCTTCTTCGCCACGCGCTCCCCCTCGGGACTCAGTTCGGGTACGTCGGCGCGATCGTCAGATCCACCGCCGGCAGGGAGGGCAGGTGCCGCAGCACCGCCGTCTCCGAGCGCAGCAGCGCCAGCTCCTCGCGCAGCCGGGTCGCGGTGTCCGGGACCTGCAGGAGCCGCTGCTTCGACGGGGTGTCGAGCACCGCGGCCGCCGCCACCAGATACGACACCACCGAGGGCTCGTCGGGCAGCTCGCTGGTCGTCAGCGAGCGCTCCCGCGCCCCGGCCAGCTGCTTCTGGTAGTCACGGAAGGCCCGCAGCACCCCCTCGGCGAGGCTGTCGGCGCCCTCGCCGGGCACCTCGGGGATCTCCTCCACCTCGGCCACCAGGAACGGACCGCTCGCGTCGACGGAGAGCAGCCGCACCCGGGTCGTGCCGGTGGCCATCACCTCGAAGCTGCCGTCGGCACGCTCACGGATCGAGGCCGCGTCGGCGACACAGCCCACCTCGTGGAAGGAAAGGATCGGATCGGGTCCGAAGCCCGCGGCGGGGCCCTTCTCCGGCAGCGCCGTCGGGTCCGGCATGCCGGGCGCGGTGGGCGCGACCTCGTGCCCGTCCCGGATGGCGACGACGGCGAAGCGGCGCGGCTCGGACTCGTCGCCCGTGAGCAGCTCCCGCATCATGGCGCGATAACGCTCCTCGAAAACGTTCAGCGGCAGCACGAGGCCGGGGAACAGCACCGCGTTGAGCGGGAAGAGTGGCAGGCGAGCGGTGGTCACAGCGGTCAAGCCTAACGGCCGCCGGCGTCACCCCGTCCGGGTATTTCCCGGCCGGGCCTCCACAGCGGCGTCCGCCGCGCCAGCTCGCCGCGCGCCCGGTCCCGCGCGGACAGGAATCCGCGCAACGGATCCTGCCGTCCGGCACCCCAAGGGAACGAGGTGGCGTACGGGCCGATCCGGCCGAATTCGGTCAGCGCGTCCGACCACCGCCCGCGCGCCACGAGCACGTACGCGAGGAGGTTGCGCACCTCGGCGGGCCACGGGTCGGCCTCGGGGAAGACCGCCGACAGGCCGAGCCCGCGGTCGGCGGCCCGGTCCAGGCGCTCGCCGTCCACCGGCCGGCCCGATCCGGGCACCATCCGCAGCCGGTCGTAGGCCGCGCGGACCGGGAGCGCGCGGACCAGGGAACCCGGCGCGGCGTCGTCGGCGGCCTGCTCGGCGAAGTCGAAGGAGGCCCGGTGCGAGCCGTACCACTGGGAGGACAGGTACTTCAGCGCGGCGACATGGCAGCCGTAGTGATGCGGGGAACGGCGCAGGGCCCGCTCCCACAGCGACTCGAAGACCGCGGGCCCGGCGTGCGCGCCGCGCGCGTGGTCCAGGGCGAGGCGCCACGGCACCGGGTCGTGCGGCGCCTCGTCCGTGATCCGCCGGATCAGCGGGTCCAGTTCGCGCAGCCGCTCGGCGCGGGCGGGGGACTCCCAGGCCCGGCGCACCGCGAGCTGCGCCGTGACGAGCAGCGCGTCCGGGTCCCCGGGTGCCGCGGCCAGCCACTCGGTGAGCCAGCCGTCCCTGCTGTACGCGAAGGTGGCGAGCCGCGTCACGTACCGGTCGCGGTCCTCCCACTCGCCGCTGTCCCGCGTGGTGGCCAGCAGCTTCGCGGCGGGCCCGGGGTCGGCGAGCGCGGCGGCGACGAGCGCCGGGGCGAGGCGCCCGTCCGGGACGTCGAGGAGCACGTCGTCGTCCGGCACGAGGCCGGCGGTGAGCCGGGGGGCGTGCCGGGCCGCGCGGACGCTCCCGATCAGGGCGCGGAACAAGGACATGGTGCGACGTATTTTCCCATCCGCCGCCTCCCTTCCGCGCCCTCCTGCCCAGGGCCTTCACCCCCGCCTCACCGGCTCCCCGCACCCGGAGCGCGGGCCACCCGGCGCGGGCGGCCGGTCAGCCGCGCCGCAGCAGCCGGGTCGCGCCCGCCGCCACCGTCGTCGCCAGGACCCAGCCGACGAGGATCAGCACCGTGGCCACCCACTGCCAGATCCCCTCCAGCCGCCAGTAGCCCTCCTGGCCGAGATTGATCACCGGCAGCAGCAGGTCGAGGGCGTACAGCGTGGCGTTCCACTCCGGCGACTCCTCCTTCTTGAGCGGGTCGGGGCGGTAGCGCGCGAAGGCCACCGTGCCCGCCGCCCACAGGACCGCCATCCACAGCGCCGCCCGGCCCGGCCGGTATCCGTAGGCCACCGTCAGGTCCTGGAGGTAGCCCCACAGCTTCCCCGCCAGCGGCAGCGTCTCGCGTCTGCGCCGCTGCTTGGCGAGCAGCACCTCGCGGGCGTCCGCGTCCTCCCCGCTGGCGCGCAGGACCGTCGCGAGCCGCTCGTACGGCTCGGGGGCGTACTCCGGCGTGGCAGCCGCCACCCACTCCAGGCGCCGGGCCAGCGGGAAGTGCCCGTACGGCACCAGGTTCTCGTAGACGAAGCCGCCCATGGCCAGGCCCCCCGGCCCCGGCCAGCTGGTCGACAGGTCGATCAGCGTGACCACCTTGGCCCCGTTGAGCACCACCCGGCCCTCCTCCGGCCGCTCCCCGTTGAACCGCAGCTCGGGGGTGACGATGCGGCGCAGCGACACCTCCTCGCGGCGCGCCCCGTTCAGGACGAACCGGGCGTGGTGCAGGTCCACCGCGTCCCCGAACCGGCCGTCGTCGAGCCGCACCCCGCCGTGGCACTCCACCGGTTTGCGCCGCGCGTCCTGGGAGGGCGCCGTCCCGTACGGCGGGGTCCCCGTCACGTTCCCCGAGCCCTCGTACACCCACGCCGCGTTCAGATACAGCGAGCGCTCCACCGTCAGCTGCGGCGCGTTCAGCGCCCGGCGCTGCTGCGCGCCGCGCAGCACACTGCCCCGCAGACTCAGCGAGACCCCGATCTGCGCCCCGCGCAGGCTCAGCTCCCCGTACGTCTCGATCAGCTCGGCCTGGAGGTCCTGCGCCACCACCATCCCGTCCGCCGCGATGGCCCGGCCCTGCCGGTCCGGCCACACCTGGATCTGGTTGATGAGCAGGTCCGTGCCGATCTGCGCGTCCGTCAGCCGGATGCCCCGCCGCACCCGGCACCGCGGCAGGTGCAGGTCCCCCTCGGTGTGGAGCCGGGCCGCCTCCAGGCGCGGAATGGCGCACTCGACCAGCCGCAGCGTCCCGAACCGGGACTCCGGCACCACCACCTCGCCGTCGAACCGGCAGCCGTTCAGCTCCACGTAGGGCCCTATGGTGCCGCCGGCCAGATTCAGCACCCCCGTGATCCGCGCCCCGCGCAGCTTCAGCGCGGCCACCCGCCCCGGCCGCGCCTGCGGCCCGTCCAGCAGCAGCCGCTGCACCACCTCGGCGCTGACACACCGCTGCTCGCCCCACGGATGCGGTCCGAACGGGTCGTCCCGTTCCGCGATCCCCTCCGTAAGGTCGCACGTCCTGCCGATCCGGAACGCCCGCCACATGGCCTGCTCCGGACCCGTGAGACCCTCCGGCACCCCGTCCTCGTGCGGCTCGGTCAATGCCGCCCCCTCGCTTTCCACGATCCGCGTCCACGATTCCGCAGCCGGATTCGTGGATTCGTACAGCCGTTCTTCCCGGTGAGTGACGGGCTGAACGCTAACGGTCAGGAGTGGCGATCAGACGCCAGTGGGACGCGTATCAGCCAGTGATACGGGGGGCCGCGACGTGTATCAGCCAGTGATACGGCCGACCGGCTCCTTCGGCCCGTCTGCGAGAATTGACCCGTGATCTCTCGAATCGATCTGCGCGGCGAGGCCCTCCCCGAGGGTTCCGCCCTGCGTGACCTGCTGCCCCGTGCCGAGTTCGACGTGGAAGCCGCCCTGGAGAAGGTGCGGCCGATCTGCGAGGACGTGCATCATCGGGGCGACGCGGCGCTGATCGAGTACGCGGAGAAATTCGACGGTGTCCGGCTCGACCAGGTCCGGGTGCCCGCCGCCGCCCTGCGGCGCGCCCTCGACGAGCTCGACCCCGCCGTCCGCGCCGGCCTGGAGGAGTCCATCCGGCGCGCCCGGCTGGTCCACGCCGCCCAGCGCCGCACCACCCACACCACCCAGGTCGTGCCCGGCGGCACCGTCACCGAGAAGTGGATCCCGGTCGAGCGCGTGGGCCTCTACGCCCCCGGCGGCCGCTCCGTCTACCCCTCCTCCGTGATCATGAACGCGGTCCCGGCCCAGGAGGCGGGCGTCGCCTCCGTCGCGCTGGCGTCCCCGCCGCAGAAGGAGTTCGGCGGCCTGCCGCACCCCACCATCCTCGCCGCCTGCGCCCTGCTCGGCGTGGACGAGGTGTACGCCGTGGGCGGCGCCCAGGCCGTCGCCATGTTCGCCTACGGCACCGAGTCCTGCGCCCCCGCGAACATGGTGACCGGCCCCGGCAACATCTGGGTCGCCGCCGCCAAGCGCTACTTCACCGGCCGCATCGGCATCGACACCGAGGCCGGCCCCACCGAGATCGCGGTCCTCGCGGACTCCACCGCCGACCCGGTCCACGTCGCCTCCGACCTGATCAGCCAGGCCGAGCACGACCCGCTCGCCGCCGCCGTCCTCGTCACCGACTCCCCGGAGCTCGCCGAGGCCGTCGAGAAGGAGCTGGAGACCCAGGTCGCCGCCGCCAAGCACGTCGACGACCGGATCGCCCCCGCCCTCTCCGGCAAGCAGTCCGCGATCGTCCTGGTCGACGGCGTGGCGGAGGGCCTGCGCGTCGTCGACGCCTACGGCGCCGAGCACCTGGAGATCCAGACCCGTGACGCCGCCGCCGTCGCGGACCGGGTCCGCAACGCGGGCGCGATCTTCGTCGGCCCCTGGGCCCCGGTCTCCCTCGGCGACTACTGCGCCGGTTCCAACCACGTCCTGCCCACCGGCGGCTGCGCCTGCCACTCCTCGGGCCTCTCCGTGCAGTCCTTCCTGCGCGGCGTGCACATCGTGGACTACACGCGCGACGCGCTCGCCGAGGTCGCCCACCACGTGGTGACCCTCGCCGAGGCGGAGGACCTCCCGGCCCACGGCGCCGCGATCAAGGCGAGGTTCGGCTGGAAGGTGCCCGAGAGCAAGTGAACGCCTACGACACCCCCGGGATCGACGACCTGCCGATCCGCGACGAGCTGAAGGGCAAGTCCCCCTACGGGGCGCCGCAGCTCGACGTGCCCGTCCAGCTCAACACCAACGAGAACCCCTACCCGCTGCCCGAGCCCCTCGTGGCCCGGATCGCGGAGCGGGTCGCCGAGGCCGCCCGCGGTCTCAACCGTTACCCCGACCGGGACGCGGTCGAGCTGCGCACCGAGCTCGCCCGCTACCTCACCCGCACCGGCAGGCACCCGGTCACCGTCAGGAACGTCTGGGCCGCCAACGGCTCCAACGAGGTCCTGCAGCAGCTGCTGCAGACCTTCGGAGGCCCGGGCCGTACCGCGATCGGCTTCGAGCCCTCGTACTCGATGCACGCCCTGATCGCCCGGGGCACCGGCACCGGCTGGATCTCCGGGCCGCGCAACGAGGACTTCACCGTGGACGTGGCGGCCGCCGAGCAGGCGATCGCCGAGCACCGGCCCGACGTCGTCTTCATCACCTCCCCCAACAATCCCACCGGCACCGCCGTCGAGGCCGACACCGTCCTCGCCCTGTACGAGGCCGCCCAGGCCGCGAAGCCCTCCCTGGTCGTCGTGGACGAGGCGTACGTGGAGTTCAGCCACCGCGACTCGCTGCTGCCCCTCATCGAGGGCCGGCCGCACCTGGTGGTCTCCCGCACCATGTCCAAGGCCTTCGGTGCCGCCGGACTCCGCCTCGGCTACCTCGCGGCCCACCCGGCCGTGGTCGACGCGGTGCAGCTGGTCCGCCTCCCGTACCACCTCTCCGCCGTCACCCAGGCCACCGCCCTCGCCGCCCTGGAGCACACCGACACCCTCCTCGGGTACGTCGAGCAGCTCAAGGCCGAGCGGGACCGGCTCGTCACCGAGCTGCGGGCGATCGGCTACGAGGTCACCGACTCCGACGCCAACTTCGTCCAGTTCGGGCGCTTCGACGGGGCCGAGGGCTCCCACGCGGCCTGGCGGAAGATCCTCGACCGGGGCGTCCTGGTCCGGGACAACGGCGTACCGGGCTGGCTGCGGGTCACCGCCGGCACCCCCGAAGAGAACGACGCGTTCCTCGACGCGGTCCGTGAACTGATGAAGGAGCAGAAGCGATGAGCCGCGTAGGCCGCGTTGAGCGCACCACCAAGGAGACCTCCGTCGTCGTCGAGATCGACCTCGACGGCACCGGAAAGGTCGACGTGTCGACCGGGGTCGGCTTCTACGACCACATGCTCGACCAGCTCGGCCGGCATGGTCTGTTCGACCTGACCGTGAAGACCGACGGCGACCTGCACATCGACTCGCACCACACCATCGAGGACACCGCCCTCGCCCTCGGCGCCGCCTTCAAGCAGGCCCTCGGCGACAAGGTCGGCATCTACCGCTTCGGCAACTGCACCGTGCCGCTCGACGAGTCCCTCGCCCAGGTCACGGTCGACCTCTCCGGCCGCCCCTACCTCGTGCACACCGAGCCCGAGAACATGGCGCCGATGATCGGCTCGTACGACACGACGATGACGCGCCACATCCTGGAGTCCTTCGTGGCCCAGGCCCAGATCGCGCTGCACGTCCACGTCCCGTACGGGCGCAACGCCCACCACATCGTGGAGTGCCAGTTCAAGGCGCTCGCCCGCGCCCTGCGGTACGCCTCCGAGCGCGACCCGCGCGCCGCCGGCATCCTCCCCTCCACGAAGGGCGCCCTGTAGTCGTGAACGGCCTCTCCACCATCCTGATCGTCGTCGGGCTCTTCCTCCTCGGCGGCATCTACTCCTTCGTCAAGCAGCAGATGCCCAAGGGCCTGATCGTGCTGCTCTCCCTCGGTGCGGCGATGTGTCTCGCCGCCGGTGTCATGCGACTGGACGTATGGGCATGAGTACGGCATCCCCGAAGAAGGTCGTCGTCTTCGACTACGGCTTCGGCAACGTCCGCTCCGCCGAGCGCGCGCTCGCCCGGGTCGGCGCGGACGTCGAGATCACCCGCGACTACGAGAAGGCGATGAACGCCGACGGACTCCTCGTCCCCGGGGTCGGTGCCTTCTCCGCCTGCATGCAGGGGCTCAAGGAGGCCCGCGGCGACTGGATCATCGGCCGCCGGCTCTCCGGCGGCCGCCCGGTCATGGGCATCTGCGTCGGCATGCAGATCCTCTTCGCCCGCGGCATCGAGCACGGCGTCGAGACCGAGGGCCTCGACGAGTGGCCCGGCAGCGTCGAGCCCCTGAACGCCCCGGTCGTGCCCCACATGGGCTGGAACACGGTCGACGCCGCCGACGGCAGCGAGCTGTTCGCCGGCCTGGACGCCGACGCCCGGTTCTACTTCGTGCACTCCTACGCGGTGCGCGACTGGACCCTGGAGATCGGCAACCCCACCCTCGCCGCCCCGAAGGTCACCTGGGCCACCCACGGCGAGCCGTTCGTCGCCGCGGTCGAGAACGGCGCCCTGCGGGCGACCCAGTTCCACCCGGAGAAGT
>NZ_JAPSIW010000087.1 GCF_031178505.1 Streptomyces sp.
GGGTCGTTCCCGGCGAGGTCGTCCACGTAGTGCTGGGAGCCCAGCAGGTCGATCTCCTCGGCGCCCCACCAGGCGAAGCGCACGGCGTTCTGGAGCTCCGTGCCGGCCAGGGCCTCGGCCACGGCCAGGATGCCCGCGGCGCCGGAGGCGTTGTCGTTGATCCCCGGTCCCCTAGGGACGCTGTCGAGGTGCGCGCCGACCACGACGGTGCTCGCCCGGTCCCCCGAGCCGGTGTCCGCGAGGACGTTGTAGGACTCGCGCTGCTCCGAGTGGTCGAAGTGATCGTCGTGGTCGGAGTAGGGGGTGCGGAACGACTGGACCTGCGGGTCGTAGCCCGCCTCGCGCAGCTTCTCCACCACGTACTCGACGCTGGCACGGTATCCCTCGGTGCCGTCCGCGCGGTTCCCGCCGTGGGCCTGCGCGATGTCCTCGAAGGCCTGCAGATGCTTCTGCAGCGCGTCGGCGGAGACCGCCTCGGTGATCTTCTGCGTGGCGTCCCCGGTGTCGTCGGCGCCCGTGGCGGCACCCGTGGCGGCACCGGTGACCGCGAGCGACAGGGCAGCGGCCAGGGCGGCTGACACCAGCCAGGGACTGGACTTGTACCGGGCCATGCGACGTCCTCGGGCCGATGCTGTGCCGGCCGGGCCCGGATCCCGGGCCCGCCGACGATGTCCGCTCAGGACAGCACTCCCCCCGCACGGCGTCAACAGGCGACACCCATATGTCCGGGCTGGAGGGCGCCGTGGGGCCGAGCCTTCCCGCGGCGTGCCGGGTGGGGCCTGGTCCCGGAGAAGGTCAGGAGCCGGCGTGCTCGTGGGCCCGGGAGCTCATACCCTGCCCCTGGTCCTGGGTGCCCGCGTCCCCGGTCGCACCCCGGTCCGGCGCGGCGGCCCCGTCCTCGAGCTCCTGCACGGACGTGGCGAAGCGGAGCACGACGGCGGCGGCCGCGTCGGTCATTTCCTCCAGGCCCTGGGTGTTGACGTTGCTGATGTCGTCGCAGGGCAGGTGGTAGCAGAAGTCGTAGGCGATGCCGGCCCGCCCGCCGAACAGGGCCGCCTGCTCCACGGTCTTGATCCCCTCGCCACCCGTGAACAGTCCTCCGGAGGGAACGCCCTCGGCGATGAACGGGCCGTAGTCGCTGCGGCCGCTGAACTCGGTCTCGCCCGAGGCCAGGCCCACGGAGCCGAAGTGCTCGTGGAACGCGGCCTCGATGGCCGCGGACCCGGCCGGCGCGGTGACCGTGCCGCCCTCCGGGGTCGGGACGGGCGGGAAGGCGGAGTGGTCGCCGTCGTAGACGAAGCGGCCGTAGTTCGGGGAGCCGATCATGTCGAAGTTCAGGTACAGCGCGACGTCCTCCAGCGCCGCGGGGTCACCGGCCTTGAGGCCGGCGACGTAGTGCGTGGAGCCGAGCAGCCCGGACTCCTCCGCGCCCCACCAGGCGAAGCGCACCCGGTTCGCGGTCTGCTCCCCGGCCAGGGCCTCGGCGATGGCGAGGATGCCCGCGGAGCCCGTGCCGTTGTCGTTGATCCCCGGCCCCTCCGGCACGCTGTCCAGGTGCGCCCCGACCATGACGGTGTTCTCCGGGCTGCCCGTGCCGGTCTCGGCGAGCACGTTGTACGTGGTGCGGGACTCGGAGACCGTCTGCGCCGTCACGGTCACCTCGCCGCCGCCCAGCAGCGCGGTGCCCGCCGCGTAGCTGAGGCCGACCGCGGGGATCGACACCAGCCCGGGCTCGCCGAGGGTGCCGGGGACGACGGCCTCCTCCCCCGGCAGGCCCGTGTTGAAGATGAGGACCGCACTGGCGCCGGCGGCCTGGGCGTTGGCGGCCTTCTGCCCGAAGGAGCAGGTGCCGCGCTGCAGGAGGGCGACGCTGCCCGCGATGAAGGCCGCGAAGTCCTCGGCCTCGCACCCGCTCGTGCCGGCGATCCGCTCGCCGGTGGTGTCCACGGCCTGCACGGGCGCGGTGACCGTGCCGGAGCCGGAGAAGACCATGACGGCCGCCTCCTCGGGCGAGAGCGTCCGGGGAGTGCCCCTGGCACCGGGCACCATGACCGTCGTCGGCACGGCCTCTGCGAAGTACGGGAAGTCGAAGGCCTGGATCTGCGGTGCGTAGCCGGCGGCCCGCAGCCGGCCGACCACGTAGTCGACGCTGGCCCGGTAGCCCGGTGTCCCCGAGGCGCGGGTGCCGGCGTTGGCGTACGCGATCGCCTGGAGCACCTCGAGGTGGGTCGTCACATCTTCCGCGGAGACGGCCTGGGTGATCGCGGTGCCGCTCGGGCCAGCCCTGCTCTCCGGGGCGGGCGCGGCGACGGCACCCGGGGCGGCGAGCGCCAGGGCGCCTGCCAGGGCCGTGGCGGCGGCCCGTCGGCTGGTGTGGTGGGACATGGGCCCTCCCGGGGCAGGGGCCGATCGGGGGCTCGACCGTGAGCGGACCACGAGCACCGGTTGATGCGGTGACATGCACAGAGTCCCACCTGACCAGGAGCGACGCAACGGTTCCGGTGGTTTTGGGAACGGGAACGACCCCGCCGGAACGAGCGAAGCCGGAGGTGCGACACGGTGGCGGGGGGCCGATTTCGCACCCGCGCGGACGGACCGCTATGATGGAGCAGTTGTTTCCGGCAGGACGCCGGATGCTTCACGGGATGTGGCGCAGCTTGGTAGCGCGCGTCGTTCGGGACGACGAGGTCGCAGGTTCAAATCCTGTCATCCCGACCAGTGTGATGTCTCAGGACATCGGCAAGGCCCGAACCCACGCATGTGGGTTCGGGCCTTTTGTCATGCTCGGGCTTGGCGGGTCCAGGTGGGGTCGATGGTGAGTTCGCGCAGCAGTCTTCGGCACGGGGCTGATCAGTTCGGCGCGGCTGAGCTAGCCGCTGATCGTGGTGTGGGAGATCTGCTAGCCGTGGTGGTGCAGGCGCCAGGCGATGGTCTCCGCGCTGGTGGGGTCAACGGCCGACAACGGGCGCAACCCTCGAAGGACCTGTCCCCGCATGAAGCGACAGTTCCCGCCCATAAAGTTGCAGAGGCATGAATCGGGCTCCCTGCGACGAGCCCGACCGCCCGGCTGCAGGGGAATCCGGTCGGTCCACGGCTTCCCCGCCTGCCGTCACGACGCCCGTGGCACGGGCGTCCCGGGGGCGCCCGGCACCCGATCGCTCCGGGGAAGAGAACTTCATGGATTCCGACATCGACCGTGTCCTCGACGAGACCGGCAACGGCGTGCCGAGCGCCGCGCTGCAGCTGCTCACGGACCGGTCCCTGCGGCTGGGCGTCGCCTTGATTGTGGCGGCCGTCGTCAGCTCCGCGCTGACGACGAAGGTCCCGTGGACCCGCCAGGCCTCCGTATGGCTGTATTCGATGGCCGCCGTTGCGTGCTGCGCCGTGCAATGGGCGACCGGCTCGGCATGAGCTGCACGCAGAAGGGGCCGGGCCCCGCCGTACCGGATGCGTCGGGGCCCGGCCCCTTGCCGTTCATCCCGCCCCGGACGACTCATTCCGATGGGGTCGGCGGGCGGGATGCAGGCTACTTCGCGCGGACGGGGGCGAGGGACAGCGTCTCGTTCCCGCCCTGGACCTTCCGGTCGGCCAAGGTCCACCCGGAGGGCAGGAGCTGCTCGGCCAAGTCCTCGGTGAGCGCCGCGTCCGCACCGGCCTGACCCAGCTCCTCCTCGAGGGCTCGGGCGAGCGCCTCCTCGGAGAAAGGACCGTCCGGACCGGCCAGCTCCGGGGCGGCGAGGTCCTCCAGCACGCAGATCCCCTCGCAGGTGAGCTCGACCACCAGGCCCGCCTCGAGCCGGGTGGAGGTGGTCGTGGTGGTCGACGTCGTCGTCCGCTCGGTCATCCGTCCGGAGATCTCGCCCGCGGCCGGTGCGGCCGGGGCCTGCACCGGCGCCGCCACGGGAGCGGGAGCAGGGGCGGGAGCCGCCACGGCTGCCGCGGCCTGGGACGAGCCGGCGCCGCCCGTGGCGGGCGTCCCGGTCGCAGCGCTCCGGTCGCCACTTCTCTCTGCGGAGCCGGAGGACGGGGCTTCCGAAGCCGGGGCGGCCCGTGAGGTGCGCTGCGGCTCCGGGGTCGCGGACGGGGTCGCCGTGCTCAGCGGCGGGAGCGGCTCGTAGGTGTGCGCGGACCGGGCCTCGGCGGCGGCGCCGCCGCAGCCGGTGAGCGCCGCAAGCGCAAGCGCGGCCAGGGCGAGGAGGCGGGTCTGCTGGGTCATCGGGATCTCCGGGAGCGAGTGGGTGGGGGCGGTCAGAAGGTCGGGTCGGAATCGGCGGGCCGTCGGCGGTGCAGCACCCAGGACCCGAGGCCAGCACCCACGGCAAGCACGGCCAAGAGCACCGTGGTGGACTCCTGCGGGGCGGCGGTGAGCTGCACGGCTCCTGTGCCGGTATTTGCCGTGACGGCGTCGGCGTACAGGGAGTCGTAGCCCGCCCCGTACCCGACGCCGGAAGCCACGCTGCCGGAGACGGTCGTGGTGGTCTCCGTGACGGTCTCGGTGTGCATGCTCGTCGACTCCTCGAAGAGCACGAAGGCGTCCAGAGTCGCACTCACGCGCTGCACGGCCTCCGGGGCGACGACCACGACCGGGACGTGCTGCTCGGGCATGGTGTCGTCTCCGGCGGCGGGATCCGGCCGCACCACTGCGTCCTCGGCAGGCTCCCACTGGGGCTCATCGGCACCGTCAACGGCGTCCGGGTCCTCGGCGGTGCCGTCGTTTCCGGCCGTCGGGTCGGCGCCGGGGGTCGACCCCGCCCTACCGTCGTCGGACTCCTCCTCGTCCCCGGCGGGCGCGCCGGGATCCGGATCGGGAGTCTTCCGGATTGTGAAGGCGGCACTCGCGGACCAGTTCAGCTCGCTGTTCTGGCCCGCGATGAGCAGATCACGGTAGCGGTCATCGGCGAGGACGGTGAGTTCGGTAGAGGGTGTCGTGACAGCCACGGTCGCAGTGAGCTCGCCCTCGGTGGTGCCGGTAGGCACGGCCAGATGGAGCACCTGCTGACGGTCGCCGCCGGTGAACGTCCGCTCGCGGGTCCCGTCGGCGAAGGTCACCGGCCCGGCGAGGGTCACGGTCGCGGTGTCGTAGATCTCCGGTAGCTGGACGAGCAGGCGGTCGGGACTACCGTCGGGGGCCTTGGCCACGGAGATCGCGTAGCTCTCCTGCGCCACGAGCACGGGCACGTTGAGGCGGGCGTCCTCGATCATGACGTCCGCGCGGTCGAGGTGGGACCGCTCCAGGCCGGACAGCTCTGGATCAGGGACCTCGGCACTCGCGAGGGAGCGCACGGCCCAGTGGACGGCCAGCGCCTCGTGCGCGTCCGCGGTGGCCCCGTGGACGGAGAGGATGTACGCGGCAAGGGCGGCGTTGTCCGGCGCCCAGTAGACGGGGGCGTCGCCCACCTTCTCGCCGACGACCTGCGTCCATCCGCCGGCGGGGTCGTCGGCGGGCTCGGTCAGAGTGTAGTTCGCGTCGTCGAGGACGTCCTCTCCCACCGGGGCCAGGCGCTGGTCCTCGTGGATCCCGTAGGCGGTGTCACCGTTGCTCAGCGTGACGGGGGTGAAATAGTGCTCCGGCCCGGTGGTGGGCGTGCCCTCGGGAACCTGCACCGCGGTGCCGTTGATCCCCACGGGTGCGGCGGCAGCCGGCAGTGCTGTCAGCAGCGGACCGGCGACCGCGGTGGTGCCGGCGAGCACCGCGGCGGCGAGCAACCGCGGGCGGCGGGCGGACGGGGTGGAGGGCATGGCTGTCTCCTGGAGAGGGGGGATCGTGACGGATCGGCGAGGGAACCACCGTCGTTTACCAATGTAATTGCATGGGGTGCCGGCGTCCCGTGGAAGACGCCGCGCGACGGGCGGTGTACCCGCAAGAGCGGACATTCTCACGTCGCGGACCGTCACGGGACGGGCGCCGTCTCGGGGTCGAGGGCGAGGTCCACCACGAGGTTGTTGGTGTAGGACCACGTGGGTGAGCCGTCGGGCCGGACGTAGTACCCCGAGCAGGTGATGAGGGACAGCTCGGGCTCACCAGTGAGCTCGAAGACGTCCTGCGGCAGAGCGGTGCGCGGGGTTGGCTCCCGCACGGCGACCACCGTGTAGGAGTGAACCGCACCTGAGCCGTCGGAGACCCACAGCCGCTGTCCCGGCTGCGCGGTGTGCAGCGTACCCAGAGCCGGGGCCTCGGTGGGGTGGTCGACGTGGCCGGCCAGCACGGCGTTGCCCTGAGCGGCGCCGATCGGGGCCGACTTCTCGTACCAGCCGAGCGCCGCCCGGTCCGCATGGGTCGGGACGATCATGGCCCCGGTGCCGTCCGTGCCGACGGGCTCGAGGGCCGCGTCCACCCCGATCGACGGGGAGCACACCCGCGCCCGGGCGAGCAGGTCGCCGCAGGTCTGCGGGCCGGTCACACCGGGACCGGGACCGGGGTCACCGGCCGCCCGGGCGTCGTCCGCGGTCAGCGAGGCGGCGGCGAGCGGGCCAGGTGCGCTCACCGAGGCAGGGTCCGGGTGCTGGACGTCCCCGCCGACGACGATGGGACCGCCCAGTTGCTGCTGCACGAGGAGGCCGGCCGCGGCGAGGGAGACGGCGGCGAGGAGGGCCGAGAGCGCGGAACGGGACCGGAACCGCCGTGCGAACGCTGCTTCAGGCTGATTGAGCATCCGGGTCACATCTTCAGGAAGTTGAGCACGGTGGGTCCCAGCACGGTCAGGAAGAGCACAGGGAGGATGAAAAGCATCAGCGGGATGAGGATCTTCGTCGGGATCTTCTGCGCCGCTTCCTCGGCCCGCTGGCGGCGCTTGATGCGCATCTCGTCGGCCTGCGTCCGCAGCACCGAGGAGATGGAGATGCCGTAGGCGTCAGCCTGGATCACCGCGCGGGTGAACTGCCGCAGGTCGGGCACGTCGGTGCGCTGCTCGAGCGCGAGGTAGGCGTCGCGTCGCGGGATGCCCACGCGCATCTCCTGGAGGGTGCGCACAAGTTCCTCCGCGAGCGGGCCCTTGCCGTTGTGCCCGGCCCGGGCCATGGCGGACTCGAAGCCGAGGCCGGCCTCCACGGCGATCATCATCTGGTCGAGGGTGTCGGCGAGCTCGAGCCCGATCGCCTTCTGCCGCTCGATGCCGCGGGAGTAGAGCAGCAGCTCCGGCAGGAAGTAGCCCACTGGTACCAGGACCACGGTGATCAGCAGGATCATGCCGTTGCCGCGGGTAAGGGCGAGGAACAGGAGGCCTACCAGCAGGGCAGCGCCTAGGGCGTACACCTTGTACGCCAGAAGCCGGGCGACCGGCCACTCCACCGGCCGCCCGGCCTTGGAGTAGAGGCTCTCGATCCGCTCCTGACCCTTGCCGGAGGTGAAGCGACGCGCCCAGCCGAAGTCCGGTGCCTCACGTGGCGTTCCGGCAGCGGCGGTGTCGAACCCCGCACGCAGGTTCAACCGGACCAGCCGGTCCCCGCCCCAGCGGACGCCCACGACAAGCCAGACGGCCATGGCAGCGGAACCCGCAAGGAGGATCAGGCCGAGGTAGAGGGGAGTCATGGGACGTCCTTCGAGACGAAGAGGTTGCTAGAACTTGATCTGGATGATCCGGGACATCCAGAAGCCGCCGATCGCAAACATCAGCAGCGCGACGCCGATCATCGCGTAGCCGATGAGGCCATTCGTGACGAACTGGGAGATGTACTCGGGAGATATCAGGGACAGGATCGCGGCGATCAGTACGGGCAGCGCCATGAGGATGTAGGCCGACATCTTGCCCTCCGCCGCGAGCGTCCTGACCTGACGCTTGATCTGATTGCGTTCCCTGATGGTCCCCGCGACGCGGTCGAGCACCTCCGCGAGGTCTCCGCCGACCTCGCGGTGGATACCAATCGCCTGGGCGACCCAGGAGAAGTCCTCCGAACCCATGCGCTTGGCGGCCTGGTCGAGTGAGGTGTCGAGGTCCATGCCGAGGCGGGTCTCGTTGACGATCCGCGTCAGCTCTTCAGACGTCGGGGCCTGTGATTCCCTCGCCACCGCATCCACGGCGCGCAACAGCGAGTGGCCGGCCCGCAGCGATCCGGAGAACAGCTGGAGGGTGTTGTCCAGCTGGTCGGCGAAGGCCCGTTTGCGCCGGTTCGTCATGGCACCGACCGCCAGCTTGGCCGCCAGCGGAGTCGCCAGGAAGAACAGCAGTCCGAGCAGGAGTCCTCCGGCGAGGGTTCCGACGACAGCTGCGACCACCATCCCGATGACCACCAGCACCAGGAAGTCGGCCGGCGAGGACTTGATGCCGGCGTTCTCCAGCGCCGCGGCGACCTTGCGAGTCCAGCCCTTGCGCTGCAGGAACTCCGCCACCGCTTCGGTGGTCACGCCTGAGAGCCGGGACAGCTGCGAGGACTCCGGCTCCCGGGGGCCGCGCGGAGGCCGGCGCCGGTCCATGGGCAGTCGCGGGGTGCGGGATCGGAAGACCACGGACAGCCCGAGCAGCCCCGCGAGAAAGAGCAGCCCGAAGCCGGTGAACAACGGTGCCATCAGCGCCTCCCCGGGTCGAAGACGGAGGGGTGCAACTTGATGCCGTAGTCCTCGAACTTGTCCACGAAGCGCGGCCGCACCCCGGTGGAGCGGGTCGTGCCGCGGAACCGGCCTGTGCGGGGATCCACGCCGGCGTCCCAGTCGAAGAGGAAGGCGTCCTGCAGCGTGACGGTCTCGCCCTCCATACCTTGGATCTCGGTGATGTGGGTGACCCGGCGGGTGCCGTCGCGCAACCGGGACAGCTGGACGACCACGTGGATGGCCGAGGCGATCTGCTCGCGGATCGCCCGTTGGGGAAGGTCCATGCCG
This sequence comes from Streptomyces sp., assembly GCF_031178505.1. Taxonomy (GTDB): domain Bacteria; phylum Actinomycetota; class Actinomycetes; order Streptomycetales; family Streptomycetaceae; genus Streptomyces; species Streptomyces gulbargensis. The sequence goes on from NZ_JAPSIW010000087.1 coordinate 8,813, forward strand.
GCCATCATCACGAGGGTCTCCAGTCGCGAGATGGTGTCGCGCGGGGAGTTGGCGTGGATGGTCGAGAGCGACCCGTCATGACCGGTGTTCATCGCCTGGAGCATGTCCAGCGCCTCGCCACCGCGGCACTCCCCCACCACGATCCGGTCGGGCCGCATGCGCAGGGAGTTCTTGAGCAGGTCACGGATGGTGATCTCCCCGCGGCCCTCGATGTTGGCCGGCCGGGACTCGAGTTGGACCACGTGCTCCTGCTGCAGCTGGAGCTCCACCGCGTCCTCAATGGTCACGATGCGCTCACCCTGCGGGATGAACGAGGACATGACGTTGAGCATCGTGGTCTTGCCCGTGCCGGTGCCGCCGGCAACGAGGATGTTGAGGTGCGCCTCGACGCACGCGCGCAGCAGCTCGGCCATCTGCGGGGACACCGACCCGAATCGGATGAGGTCCTCGACCGTCAGCGGGTCCTTGGCGAACTTGCGGATCGTCAGGGACGATCCCTTGACCGCAAGCGGTGGGATGACGGCGTTGACGCGCGAGCCGTCGGGCAAGCGGGCGTCAACCAGGGGCGAGGACTCGTCGATGCGCCGGCCCACCTGGGTCACGATTTTCTCGATGACGTGGCGCAGGTCCTGCTCGGAGGCGAAGGTCGACTCAGACAGGGTCACCTTGCCCTTCTGCTCGACGAAGATCTGGTCCGGCCCGTTGACCATGATCTCGGTGACCGAGTCGTCGTCGAGCAGCTCCTGCAACGGTCCGTAGCCGAGCACGTCGTCGCTCACGGAGCGGATCAGGCGGATCCGCTCCTCGGAGGACATCGGCACCTGCTCCTCGGCGACGATGCGCGTGAGCTCCCGGGTGGCGAAGTCCTTGAGCTGGACGTCGCTGAGGCTCGAGTCGGACTGGCGCGAGCCGATCCGGTCCAGCAGCTCCTGCTTGACCCGGTGCTTGAGCCCGGCCAGCGCATCGAACTTCCCGGCCTGCACGCGCGGGGCCGGCTCGGTCGGGGCCTCCGGTAGGGGGCCGGGAAGCACGAGCGAGCTGAGTGCTGGTGTGTCGTCGGCCGCTGGTGGGAAATCCTCACCCGTCGCGGGAGCAATCTCGGCCTCGGACGAGAGCCGGGAGTCGGTCAGTCGATCTGTGGCGGGCGCGAAAGGTGCCGGAGCGGCAGGCGGCGGGGAAAGGGTCTCGCCGCGGGCGGCGGCGAGACGTTCGGCGAGCTTCACGAGCGGACCAAGGCCTTCCGGTGCAGGCCCCGCCGGACGGCGGGGCGGTCGGGGGCGAATGAGTCGATGAGGGCCTGCAGCTGCCGGGCGGCCTTGTCCTTGGGCGCGTGCAGCACGAGAGGCTCGCCGCGGTTGGTGGCGTAGGCGGCCATGCGGGAGCGTGGGACCACGAAATCGACCGAGGCACGGATCGTGGCCTCGATGTCCTGCACCGACAGCCCGGTATTGCGGTCAGCGGCATTGACCACGACCTGCGCGCTGGGGGGCACGAGGTCGATCTCCCCCAGCAGATCCATCTGCTTGCGCAACCCCCGGACGCCCGGGACGTCCATCCCGGTGAGGAAGACGACGTCGGTGGCGGCCTCGAGGGCGGCGAGCGCGTGCTCGCCCATGCCCGGCGCGGTGTCCACGATGACGTATTGGAACTGTCCCGAGAGCTGCTCGAGAAGGTGCGCAACCTGGGCACCGCCGACCAAGTCCCCCTCGGCCGGGTTGGCCGGGGTGCACAGGGCGTAGATCGAGGCGGGGTGGACGGTCAGGAAGGTCTTGAGCACGAGGCCGTCGTCCACGGCGGGGCCGGTCACGGCCTCGGTCAACGAGTGCTCGGGAGCCAGCCGCAGCGCAGCGGCGACGTCCCCGAATTGGACGTCCAGGTCCACGATCACCGTGTTCATGGGGGCGATCCTCCCCAGTCCCACGGCCAGGTTGGTGGCCACCGTGGTCTTGCCGACCCCGCCTTTGGGCGAGGTCACGACGATCGTGCGGGAGTCGTCGCGCGGGACCGCCGGCACGGCGTGGAGGTTCCCGGTCACGGGGCCGCCGTGCGGCAGCACGCGGCGGCGGGACTCTGCTGCGTCGAGCACACGGGAGAGCGTGCCGAGGATGCCGTCGGCGTCGGCGTCGAGGTCGAGCACGTCGCGGAAGCCGGCGCGCATCGCGGCCACGGCGAGGGGCATGTCCGAGGGCGCGACCAGGAGGAGGGAGACCTCGGGGCGCTGGATGTCGAATACGCCACCCAGGCGGAGAGCCTCGGAGAGGTCCACGCCCGGGCCGAGCACGACCACCGTGGGCAGCTCGCCGATGGAGCGGCCGAGCAGCTCGTCCGGGGTGGCCGGCAGCGCGGTGCCGAGGACGGTCTGCACCTCGCCGGGCAGCCGACCCTGGACGGCCTGGCGGAAGCGCGCGTCGTAGGAGGGGTCGCCGGTGACCAGCAGCAGGCGGCTCATGAGAAGTCCTCCCGCGTGGCGCCGTTGGCGTTCTCCTTGGCGCCCTCGGGCTCGAGCGAGAGCCAGATGCGGCCGAACTCGGAGGCGTAGACGATCTTCTCGGCGGTGTCGGCATTGACGGCGAAGGTGACGAGCATCGCACCCTCCGGTACGGCCGGGGCCTCGGAGCCAGTGGTCCCAGCGCTGTCCTCGCTCTCGACGGGTGCCGCCGTGGCCGGCGCGCCCTGGACCGAGGTGACGAGGACCTTGTCCAGGTCCTTGGCGGTCCGGGACGCGCGGCCCTCGTCTCCCTCGAAGGAGACGAAGAAACCGACCCGGTCCCCGGCCGTGAGCTGGCCGCCGACCACGCGGGGGGCCTCGAGCTGGACGGTGACCTCTTGGAATCCTTCCGGCACGGGGACCGTTCCGGGCGCCTCGAGGGCCTGGCGGTCGACCAGCCGGGAGCCGAGCAGCTGCTCCCCCGGTTGCAGGTCGACGCCGGCGACCTTGCCGCTGTGGCCGTCGAGGGAGGACAGCGCACCCTCGGGCACAACGGCCGCGGGCACGGTGTGCAGGGCGACGGACTCCCCGAACTCCTTGACGGGAGTGCCTGCGGGGATCGGCGCGGTGACGAGGTAGACCTCGCGCGGCTCCTGGTCGTCCAGGGCTCGGGCGTCGGCGGTGCCGACGTAAGTGGTGACGAGGACGAGGCCGGCAATGGCCAAGACGGCCATCACGCAGCCGGCGAGAATTCGGGTCTTCACGGGAGTGTGATCCTCACGGGTGGGCAGTGGAGAAAATGCGGGAGAAGAACGGATTGGACTCAGTTGCTGAGCTTCACTACAGCCGCCCCGTAGGTGAGTGGGCCGTCGTCGGTGTACAGCTCATCGAGACTGGCGTAGCGCACGAAGGAGCCGATTATGCCGCGACAGTTGCCGGTGCACAGCCCTTGATTCGCATGCTCCCGGACGTTGACGTTGTTGTCGTCCTTCGCATTACCACCGAAATTCCATCCCGTGACTTTGAAGGCGATCCATCCGGAGATGTAGTACTTGGCGTTGTTGCCGCTGTCCGAGGTGCTGTCGTACACGGGCAACAGAAGCGTGTCTCCGATGGACTTGTTGAGCAGGTTCTTGAGCACCTCATCGCAGGAGCCCGCGAAGTCGTTGCCGGGATCACTGAAGACGATGTCGTCGTACGACGTCTCCTGGCCGCACTCCGCCTTCGTACCTTGCCGGAACCAGCCGAATCCACCTGGAACCGGACGTCCCTCGTGTGCGCAGCCTGGCAAGCTGGACTTGCCCGTGATGTCGAGAACCACTGTGGAGCCGGACTGCTCGAAGGCCTTGGTGGCCTGGCAGTGCGACACGGCGATGGGCAACATTGCCGGCCCGGTGCCTGGACCGCCCCATGAAGCAAAGGCGGCCGCGGAGATCGACGGGTCGTCGACACCCAGCAGCGGTGCGATCGCGAGGGCGAGCTTGCCCGCGTCCGCCTGTCCGTCCTTGGCCTGCGTCTGCACCCGTACCGAGGCGGAGGTGGGGAAGGTCAGCGACGCGATCTCGGACAAATTGTCCCGGGTGTTATCCCGCGCGATGTCCGACGCGAGTTGCGAAGCCGAGGCGGAACACGTGGTGGGACTCTCGATGCAGTTCTGTGCAATGGCCAGGGCCGCGGAGTCGGCGCCGTTCTGCAGTTGTGCCCGCTCCTCGTACATCATCCCGACGTCGATCGCGATGGCTGCGAAGCCAAGGAGGACCACGAGTGCCAGTGCGGTCGTCACAGCGATGGCGCCGCGTTCATTGTGCGTGCGGTGGCGCGCCCGGGCTATTTCCAGGTGGTCGATCAGCCTCCGCATCGCATGGCCGCCTTACCCGTGAGTGTCATGTCCCCACCAACGCCTGTAATCATCTTGAGGTTGTAGGTGATCGTGACGTGGACGTTGGATTCCTTCGGGCAGGTCTCTGTGGAGAAGGTGAAGTGGGACGCTTTCAGGCCAACAGAAGGTGCGGCTCCGACACCGATCGTTGTGGCATCGCCTGAATCCTTGTGAATTGCCATGTACCGCGCGGTTTCACGGGCGGCATGCGTCAAACTGATTTGAGTGTTGTAGGCCCGGCCGAACTCGATGATGCCCAGCATGATGAACAACAGCATCGGCAGGACCAGGGCGAATTCCACGGCTGCGGCCCCGCGCTCCGAGTGCCATCGCTTCATGGTGGGTCCTTGCGAGAGATGTGAGGTGTTGCCGTCCCGTGGCTAGGAACAGAGCAGCGTTCAGTGGCTCGATGCGTCGCGGCGTCCCCGAGAGGACGCCGCGACGCATCAGAGTGGCGTCAATGGCGGCTACGGGGACGTGGTGGTGGTGGCGGCGGGCGTCTTGCCGGAGGTGAGGCTGATATCGGTGAACAGCGTGTTGATCTTGGGGCCGAGGATGGCGAACGCGGCGACGATGATGACCGCCATGAGACCGACGATCAGGCCGTACTCGACGGCGGTGGCGCCCTTTTCCTCCCGGGTGAGGCGGGCAAGGACCGAGTTCTTGGCGTCGTCGACGTACTGAAGAGTGACGAGAATGGGCAGCATGATGACTCCTGAGAAAGAGAGGGGTTGCAAAGAAAGATCGTTCGTTTACGCCGGTGTTGTGGGCACTGGAATCCTTACGCAGTGACACTGGCGCGCACACGGGGCTTGGGGTCCTCGTGAACCTGTGCAGGGGTGTCTGTTTTGCAAGTGCCTCGAGCAGCACCGCGAGAGGGCTTGGTAACGCGCTCCCAGCCCTTGTCAGGCCTACTTCGACGTCAGGCTGATGTTGGTGAACAGCGTGTTGATCTTGGGGCCGAGGATGGCGAACGCGGCGACGATGATGACCGCCATGAGACCGACGATCAGGCCGTACTCGACAGCGGTGGCGCCCTTCTCCTCACGGGAGAGTCGGGAGACGATGGCGTTCCTGCCGTCAGTGACGTACTGAAGAGTGACGAGAAGAGGCAGCATGATGTGTCCTTAGAAAAAGGGGGTAAGGAGAGGGGTCGTCAGCTTTTGTCGGTGTTGCCTGTACTCGGCTCCCCGGACCGGGCTACTGACCTGTCAACGAGATTAGCTCTAGCAAAGACACATCAACAACCATTTCTTTGCATACAGTTTGGGGGACGTCAAAGAAGGACGTAATGCCTGGTCAGAGGCTCATTCATCTTCATGGACGCTCCCCCTGCGCCCTTTGTCCCCCTAATTGTGGTCAGAACGCGCTGGCCCGCAGGTACTCCCGGACCAGCCGCTCCCCCCACACGACCGCCACGAGGGCGCCGGCCAGCATCGACGGACCGAACGGCACGTCGCTGCGCAGACCTCCGCGCCGGGACGCCAGGACGGCCAGCCCCGCCACCGCACCGAGC
>NZ_JAPSIW010000691.1 GCF_031178505.1 Streptomyces sp.
ACCCCGGTCTCGTCGCTGGTGTGCCTCAGGGGGTACTCCTTCACATCGGTGTGCGGTTTCTCCACGACGGGCCGAGGCGGCCCGGCGGCCAGTGCCGCCGGGCCGCTTTCCGGTCCGTCGAGAGGTACGACGGGACGGGCCCCCGAATCGTGAGGTGGGGGCGCCTCACGATTCGGGGTGCCGTGTCGTCGGAGAGGGTGGGAGACGATCCGATCGAGGGAGCAGCGACACATGACCACTCCGGCCGACACGGCGGGCGGCCCGCAGGAGCCGCCGCTGAGCGCGATCACGGGCGAGCGGCGGCAGTTGATCAATCTCGCGTACCGGATGCTGGGTTCCGTGTCGGAGGCGGAGGACGTGGTCCAGGAGACCTACGCCCGCTGGTACGCCCTGCCTCCGGAGCGGCGCGGGGCCATCGCCTCGCCCGGTGGCTGGCTGACCAGGGTCGCGGGGCGCGTCTGTCTCGACGTGCTCCGCTCGGCGCGGGTCCGGCGGGAGCGGTACGTGGGGGAATGGGTGCCGGAGCCGGTGCCCGCGGACACCGACTGGCTCGGCGGGCCGTTGCCGGAGGGCGCGGCCGATCCCGCCGACCGGATCACGCTCGACGAGTCGGTCAGCATGGCCTTCCTCGTCGTGCTGGAGTCGATGACTCCGGCCGAACGGGTCGCGTTCGTGCTGCACGACGTCTTCCGCTACTCGTTCGGCGAGGTGGCGGAGATCGTCGGCCGCAGCCCCGAGGCCTGCCGGCAGCTGGCGTCCTCGGCGCGCCGCCGTGTCCGCGCCTCGCGGGCGCCGGCGGCACCGGCGGACCGGCAGGCCCGGGTCATCAGGGCGTTCAGGCGGGCCTGGGAGGCGGGGGACATCACGTCACTGGTCGGTCTGCTGGATCCGGCCGCGACCGTCGTGGGCGACGGTGGCGGGCTCGTCACGGCCGCGCTCCGTCCGGTCGAGGGTGCGGAGCGGATCGCCCGCTTCTTCGTCACGCGTGGACTGCCGGACGGGCTGACGCTCGACGAGTGTGGGGTCAACGGCCGGCCGGGGCTGGTGGCGCGCCTGGGCGGGGTCGTCCGGTCGGTGTACGCCTTCGACATCGTGGACGGCCGGATCCGGCACATCTGGGCGGTGCTCAACCCGGAGAAGCTGCGGCCGTGGACCGAGGGGACGGATCCGTACGGAGCGGTGCGTCCGCGTCCACCGGTGGTCCGCCCCGCTCCCGACGGCCGCTGACCGGGGTGCCGGGGGGGATGTCCGGGAGCGGCTCGGGTCAGTGGCCGCCCAGACCCGGGAGGCAGGTGCCGTCCAGGGTCCGTCCGGCGACTTCGGCGGTGGCGGTTCCGCTGTCGCCGATGAGGCCGTTGACGCAGACCTTGCCGGTGCCGCCGCCGAGGGCGATGTTCCGGGGCAGGCCGCCCGGGCCCGGGGCGCCCGCCCGGTACTCGATGGCGTCCGGGGAGAGTCCGAGGGCGGCAGCGGCGGCCGCCCGGATCTCGTTCTCGCCGACGGGCTTCGCGGCCAGGCCGCTCAGGGTGCGGCCGAGACGCTCGGCCGCACCCCGCGCCCCGGCGCGCTCCTGCGGGGTGAGTTCCATCTGGCGCCGGTACCCGTGGTTCTCCGCGTACTTCTGGTTCGGGTCCTGCGAGATGCAGGGCGTGCCCGGGGCGAGGGGAGGTTCCATGGGTGCCGGGCAGTAGGGCGTGCTCCCCGGGGCCGGCGCGGCCGGCGATGTCCTCGGGTCGTCGGCGGGATCGGCGCATCCGCCGAGGAGGACGAGCCCGGCCAGGAGGAGAGTGCCGGTGGCGGTGCGCGGGACGGGACGGCTCATGTGATCATCCTGCGCCCCCGGGCGGCGCCCAGGCGCCGGCGGCCGGAAGGATGGCCGATTCCGGCCGGTCGCCCTGGTGCCCCCTCCCCGCTCCGGCGGGCCTGCGGCTCATGCCGTCGGCGGGGCTCCGGCGTGGGCGCGGCGGTGGGCGGCGACGCGTTCGCGGGTGGCGCAGCGGCGGGAGCAGTAGCGGCGTTCCGCGCCGCTGCCCTGAGCGAGGAAGACGTTCGGGCAGCGGGGGGATGCGCACACGCCGCCGGGTGGGCGCCGCTGGTCCCAGACGAGGACGGTCAGGGCCATGCAGGAAGAGGCGAGGAACCACTCGTCCCAGGGCGCGTCGTCGTCGCTGTCGAGGTGCGGGTGCCAGGGCGTGTCGCCGCCGTGCGAGGAGAGGCGGAGGGGGCCGGTGTGGTCCCGCAGGAGGCGGTTGAGGACGCCCGCGGCCGTGTCGGTGTCCTCCGCGGCGAAGACCTCCCGCAACCGGTCGGCGGCTTCCCGCATGCCCGCGACGTCCCCGGCGGTGAGATCGAGGGGGCCGGTCTCGCCGTGGGCGCGGAGGAGGGCGGCGATCTCCTCGGGGCCGGGGTCCCCGTCGGCGGCGAGGGCGTTGATCAGGTCGGCGGTCCGCCGGGCCGTGGACAGGACGGAGTTTCGGGCGGACCGGTCTTCGGTGAAGGACACCCGGTGAATGTAACGCAGCTTGTGGAGTTTTGAGTTACCTACGTAACGTCCCGGCCATGGTGAAGCGTTACGGACTGTGGGTCCATCTCGGAGGAGCGCTGACCGCCCGGGTCGGGGACGAGATGTCCGGGCCCGCGCTCCTCCTGGCCGGGCTCGCCCTGACCGGGACGGCCGCGGAGGCGTCCGCCCTGCTCGCGGGGATCGCCGCCGCGGCGGCCCTGGGCGGGCCGGCGCTCGGGGCCTTCCTCGACCGGGTGGACCGGCCCGGTCGTCTGCTGGCGGGAGCCCTCGCCGGGTACGCGGCGGGGCTGGTCCTGGTCGCCGGGGCGCTCGGCCGGCTGCCGTTCGCCGCGATCCTGGCGGTGGCCGTGTGCACGGGCCTCGCGGGGCCCGCACTGTCGGCCGGGTGGACGGCTCAGCTGCCCCGGGCGGCGGGGGACGGGGAAGGCCTGGACCGGGCGAACGCGCTCGATGCCATGACGTTCTGCGCGGCGGGCCTGGCCGGGCCCGTCCTCGCCGGCGGGGCGGCGGAACTCCTCGGGGCGCCCGCCGCCGTCGTCCTGTCGGCGGTGCTCGTCGCCCTGGCGCTGCCCGCCGCCTGGGTGCTGCCCGCCCGTTCCACCGGCGCGCGCCACCCCCGGCCGGCGTCGGCGGCCACGGTTCCGGCCTCCGTCGTACGGGCCGTCGCGGGAAGGCCCGCACTGGCCCGGGCCACGCTCTCCTCGGTCGTCTGCGCCGTGGCCCAGGGCATCGTGACGGTGTGCGTCCCGCTGCTGGGCGCGCGGGTCCTGGGTGGGTCCGGGCGGGGCGCGATGCTGCTGTCCTGTACGGCGCTCACGGCCCTGGCGGCCACGGCCGTGCTCGCGCGGTTCCCCCGCGTGCTCTCCCCCGGGACGGTCATGTGGGCGAGTGCGCTCGTCCTGGCCGGCTCCTCGGCCCTCGCCCTGTGTCCGCATCCCGCCGCCCTGGTGACGGCCTTCCTCGTGGCCGGGGTGGGCGAAGGACCGCAGTTGGCCGCCTTGTTCGCGATCCGTCACCGGGAGGCACCGGAGGGCCTGCGCGGTCGCGTCTTCACCACCGGAGCCAGTCTGAAGATCACCGGGTTCGCCCTGGGCGCGGCGGTCGGGGGGCCGCTCGCGTCCTGGTCCCTGGCGGGCGCCCTCGTGGCGGCGGCCGGGGTGTCGGTCCTCGCCGCCGTGGTGTTCCTCGCGGTCCCGTACACCGCCCGGGCGTGCTTCAGGG
>NZ_JAPSIW010000692.1 GCF_031178505.1 Streptomyces sp.
CGGGCGTAGATGCGGCGGTCGCCGTCGTCGAGCAGCCGGCGCGCCTCCTCCGACAGGGCGTATCCGGCGGCCCCGTCCGCCGTCCGGCGCGCCAGCAGCAGCCCGCGCCGCTTCAGCCGCGACACCGAGGACCGCACCGACGGCGCGTCCACACCGACCACGGCGAGCAGCCGGATCAGCGCGGCCACCGGTACGGGGGCGTCGTCGGGACCACGGCCGTAGGCGCCGTAGAACGAGACGATCAGGGAACGGGGGGTGTGCTGCTCGGCCACGGTGATCACTTTAGGCCTGTCGCGCCACGCGCGCGGACCGGCCGGTACGCCCGCTCCCCGCCCGTCAGGCGGGATCGCGCAGCCGGAAGCGCTGGAGCTTGCCGGTCGCCGTGCGGGGCAGGGCGTCCAGGAAGACGATCTCGCGCGGCGACTTGTACGGGGCGAGACGGGACCGGACGAAGGCCCGGAGCGAGGCGGCCGTCACCGAGTCGCGCGGCACCCCGTCCCGTACCACCGCGTAGGCGACCACGACCTGGCCGCGCAGCGGGTCCGGGCGGCCCACGACCGCCGTCTCCACGACGTCCGGGTGGCCGAGCAGCACCTCCTCGACCTGGGGTCCCGCGATGTTGTAGCCGGCCGAGATGATCATGTCGTCGGCCCGGGAGACGTACCGGAAGTAGCCGTCCGGTTCGCGGACGTACGTGTCGCCGGTGATGTTCCAGCCGTCCCGGACGTACTCGGCCTGGCGGGGATCGGCCAGGTAGCGGCAGCCGACCGGACCGCGTACCGCGAGCAGCCCCTCCTCGCCGTCGGGGACCGGAGCCCCGTCGGGGCCGACGACGCGGGCCTGCCAGCCGGGCACCGGGCGGCCGGTCGTGCCGGGGCGGATGTCGCCGTCGGCGGCCGAGATGAAGATGTGGAGCAGTTCGGTCGCCCCGATCCCGTTGATCAGGCGCAGGCCGGTCCGCGCGTACCAGGCCTTCCACGTGCCCTCGGGGAGGTTCTCCCCGGCGGAGACGCAGCGGCGCAGCGAGCCGATGTCCGGGGCGGTGCCCGCGTCCAGCTCGTCGAGCATCACCCGGTAGGCGGTCGGGGCGGTGAAGAGGACGGAGATCCGGTGGCGTTCGACGGCGGCGAGCAGCTGCTTCGGTCCGGCCTGCGCGAGGAGCACCGCGCTCGCCCCGGCCCGCAGCGGGAAGAGGACCAGCCCGCCCAGGCCGAAGGTGAAGGCGAGCGGCGGCGAACCGGCGAACACGTCGTCGGGCGCGGGCCGCAGCACGCGCGCCGAGAAGGTGTCGGCGACGGCCAGGACGTCCCGGTGGAAGTGGACGCAGCCCTTGGGCCGTCCGGTGGTGCCCGAGGTGAACGCGATCAGCGCCACGTCGTCGGCGGCCGTCGCCACCGCCTCGTACGGACCGGACCGGCGCTCCGCGAGGGCGAGCAGGTCCTCCGGGCCGTCCCCGCCGTACGGGGTGACGCGCAGGCCCGGCACCCGGGCGGCGAGCAGCTCGTCCAGGACCGTGGCGTCGCAGAGCGCGTGGGTGCAGCGGGCCATCTCCGCCATGACGGCCAGCTCGGGGGCGCGCTGCTGGGCGAGGACGGTGACGGCCACCCCGCCCGCCTTCATCACGGCGAGCCAGCAGGCGGCGAGCCACGGGGTGGTGGGCCCCCGGAGCAGGACGCGGTTGCCGGGAAGGAGGCCGAGGTCGGCGGTGAGGACATGGGCGATCCGGTCCACCCGGTCCCGCAGTTCCCCGTAGCTCCACACCCCGCCCTCGCCGTCGTGGAAGGCCGGCCGGTCCGCGCCGAATCGTTCCAGCGTGCGGTCGAGGAGTTCCGTGCCGCAGTTGAGCCGTTCCGGGTAGGCCAGCTCGGGCAGCTCGAAGAGGAGGCGCGGCCACCGTTCCGGCGGCGGCAGATGGTCGCGGGCGAAGGTGTCGAGATGGGCCGAGGGCGTCAGCTCCATGGATCCGTCCCCCTGTCGAGGTGGGGTCGTCCGGCGCCCCACGAGCGTATCGTGATGGTGACGACAGTCAACGGTTCGCGACAAGGGTGCCGGAGGGCGCCGTGGCACACGCGCTCCAGGGCGCGGGAAGAGGGACGCCCGAGGGCGTCGGAGAGGGCCCACATGCCCGCATTCTCGCTCGATCCGGAACAGACCACCTGGTGTGCGGAGCTCCGCGCCCTCGCCGCCGAGCGCCTGCGCCCCCTCGCCGAGAAGGGCGAACCGGGCCGCGTCAACCGGCCCCTCGTCGCCGCGCTCGGCGAGCTCGGCCTCCTCGCCCGCGTCTTCGATGCGGGGGCCCTCGACCTCTGCCTGCTGCGCGAGTCCCTGGCCCGCGAGTGCACCGAGGCGGAAACAGCCCTCGCCCTCCAGGGGCTCGGCGCCCATCCCGTGGCCGCCTTCGGAACCCCCGCGCAGCGGGCCCGCTGGCTCCCCGAGGCCACCGCCGGACGGGCCGTCGCCGCCTTCGCGCTGTCCGAGCCGGGCGCGGGCTCCGACGCCGCCGCCCTCGCCCTCGACGCCGTCCCCGACGGGCGCGGCGGCTGGCGGCTGCACGGCGAGAAACAGTGGATCTCCAACGCCCCCGAGGCCGATTTCGCCACCGTCTTCGCCCGCACCACCCGGGGTGCCGGCGCGCGCGGCGTCACCGCCTTCCTCGTTCCCGCCGACCGGCCGGGCCTGGGCGGGGAACCGCTCGACATGCTCGCCCCGCACGCCCTGGGCACCCTCACCTTCGACGGGGTGCCGGTCGGCCCCGAGGACCTCCTCGGCCCGCCCGACGGCGGCTTCCGGGTCGCGATGACCACCCTCAACCTCTTCCGGCCCAGCGTCGGCGCCTTCGCCGTCGGCATGGCGCAGGCCGCCCTCGACGCGGCCCTCGCCCACACCGCCGCCCGTCCCGCCTTCGGCGGCGTCCTCGCCGACCTCCAGGGCGTCTCCCACCGGATCGCCGAGATGGCCACCCGCACGGAGGCCGCCCGCCTCCTGGTGTACGCGGCCGCCGCCGCGTACGACGCGGGCGATCCGGAGGTGCCCCGGCGCTCCGCCATGGCGAAGCTGTTCGCCACCGAGACCGCCCAGTACGTCGTGGACTCCGCCGTCCAGCTGCACGGCGCCCGCGCCCTCCAGCGCGGCCACCTCCTCGAACACCTCTACCGCGAGGTGCGGGCCCCCCGGATCTACGAGGGCGCGAGCGAGGTCCAGCGCGCGATCGTCGCCAAGGAGCTGTACGGGCGCGCGCGCACGGCGGAAAGCGCTTCTGCCTCCGCCCCGTCCGAGGAGGTCCGGTCCCGATGAGCCTGCACCGGCACAACCCCGCCGAACTGTCGCCGCCCACCGGCTTCTCCCACGCGGTCACCGCCACCGGCACCCGCCTGGTCTTCCTCGCCGGGCAGACCGCCCTGGACACCGACGGCAAGGTCGTGGGGGAGACCCTCACCGAGCAGTTCGCCACCGCGCTCGGCAACCTCCTGACCGCGCTGCGGCACGCCGGCGGCACCCCGGCCGACCTGGCCCGGGTCACGGTCTACACCACCGACGTCGCCGACTACCGCCTGCACGCCCACGAACTCGGCCGCGTCTGGCGGGCGTTGGCGGGCCGGGACTACCCGGCGATGGCCGTCGTCGGTGTCGTACGGCTCTGGGACGAGCAGGCGCGGGTCGAGCTGGACGGCTTCGCGGTCCTGGACGACCCGCCGCCCGCCTGATCGACTGGAAAGGTGACCGGGGCGGGCTTAGGGTCGAAC
>NZ_JAPSIW010000693.1 GCF_031178505.1 Streptomyces sp.
CAGGTCCGTGTCCCGCGCGCCGAGAAGGGCCAGCAGCGCGGGCAGTGACGCGTGGTCGTCGGGTCGGGCCAGGTTGACGGCGGCCCATCCGTCGGCGGTCCGCAGGAGTCGGCAGGAGCCGCAGGCCGAGGTCCGGCCGGGTGAGGGCAGCCCGGCGAGCCGTGCCCGCAGGAAGAGGGCCGTGGGCAGGTCCGCGACGACGCCGGTACGGGCTTCCAGGTCGTCGGCGACGGCCCGGAGCGGGACGAGGTACGGCGCGACGCCGGACATCCACGGACCGAAAGTGAGAGCGTCATTCTTGGACACGTGAATTCCCTTCTCTCTGGCAGATAAGCAGATTACACTTGGGCAGCCATGGAGTCGCCGTGCCGCGTGATCGCCCTCGCCCCTTCGACACCACCGCCACCCCGTGCGCACGATCAGGTTCTGGTGGGGGTGGCCAACAGACCGGGTGAGGCCCCGGCCGGCTTCGACGTCCTCCTGACCGAGGGCACCGGCGCGCCCCGCCCCTGGGTCGCGTGCGCCGATCCCTGGGCCACCGCGCACCGCATCGCCGACGAGGTGGAACGGCACCCCGCCGCCTCCGTCGCCCTCGTCCAAGTGCTGCGGATGGCGCCGGCGCTCGCCCCACCGGACAGGCTGCTGGTCGAATCCCTCGCGTACTCGGCCCTGCAGGGCGGTGCGGACTTCCGCGCCTGGCTGGCCGCGGCCCCGCCCCGCAGGCCGCGGCCCTCGGCGCAACCGGTCCGCCTCAGCCGCGACGGCGACCGACTGGACGTCGTACTCGACCGCCCGTGGGCACGCAACGCCTTCAACGCGGCCACCCGGGACGCCCTCTGCGAAGCGCTCGACGTCGCCACGGCCGACCCGACGATCACCCGCGTCGACATGCGCGGTACCGGACCCGCGTTCTGCGCCGGGGGCGATCTCACCGAGTTCGGCACCTCACGGGACACCGCCGAGGCACATCGGGTGCGGGTGGCCCGCAGTCCCGCCGTGCTGCTTCTGCGCTGCGCCGCCAAGGTGACCGCGCACCTGCACGGTACCTGTGTGGGTGCGGGCATCGAACTGGCGGCGTTCGCCGGGCGGGTGACGGCCGCGCCCGGCACGGTGATCCGCCTGCCCGAGATCGGGATGGGTCTGATCCCAGGCGCCGGGGGTACGGCGAGCCTGCCCGTCCGTGTCGGCCGGGAACGGACCGCCTACCTGACACTGTCCGGTGCCACGCTGACCGCGACGGAGGCACTGCGCTGGGGACTGGTGGACGAGATCACGGAGAGCCGCTGACACCGAGCGGTTCGACGAATCCTGAGTGAAGGCAATTTTTACGCATCAGCCAACCAGGCTCTTCCCTCCCGTTGTCATATATGGGTGGTGATTGCTATCTTCTACTCAGTTTTTGAGAGAACGGAGCCTTCATGGAGGCTGGCGCACGCTCAAGGAAACGCGGTCCCTACCAGCGCTCTCACGAACGCCGGGAACGTATCTCCCTCGCCGTGCTGGAGCTGGTGGACGAGTTGGGCCACGAGGGAGTCACCACCGCGCTCGTCGCCGACCGGTCGGGGTCGAGCGAACCGACGGTGCTCTATCACTTCCCGACCAAGGAGCACCTGCTCGTCGCGGCCCTCGACCGCTCCGACGACCTGCAGCTGGACCTCGCGACCGTGGGGAACGGAGAGCTCACACTGAATCTGGACGCCCTGCGCGCCGTCGCCGACGCCGCGGTGTCAGTACACGAACGGCGACTGCGGCTGTTCGTGATGCTGCGCGGCCAGGCCGCGACGCCGAACCACCCGGCCGCCGACTACTTCGCCCGCCGGACGGAACGGGCGATGGGCCTGTGGACCGGCATGGTGGAGAAGAGGCAGCGCGAGGGAACGGCCCATCCCGGTCTCGAGCCTCGTGAGACGGCCAGGCAGGTTCTCGCACTCTGGGACGGCCTGGTCCTCGCTCACTTCAGCGACCCCGGCTTCGACTGCGGGCAGGCCCTGGTGGACGGCGTCCGCCGGCTCACAGGACAGAACTGGGTCGAAGGACTGGCCGCCCTCAACCGGCCGGGCAACGGCCTCTGATGGAACGGAAACAGAGACACATGACCGCACCGGCCTTCGACCATCCCTACATCGACGTCGACGAACAGCGCGACACACCCCGGCCCCACCGCTACGTGCACGGAGGCTTCACGGGCACCGACACCCGGTTCTCTCTCTACTTTCCACCGCCCGAGATCTATCAGGGACGGTTCTTCCAGCACATCACCCCGGTCCCCGAGAGCGAACACCTGGCGCAGTCCGCCACCGGACAGGAGGACAGGATCGGGTTCGCCTTCAGCGCGGGCGGCTACTTCCTGGAGACGAACGGCGGCGGAACCGGCGGAACCCCCGACGGTGCCACGGACCCGACCATCGCCGGCTACCGTGCGAACGCCGCCGCCGCGGAGCACTCACGGGTGATGGCCCGCCAGGTGTACGGCGACCACCGCCCCTACGGTTACGCCTACGGCGGCAGCGGCGGCGCCTTCAGGACGATGGGCTGCGCGGAGAACACCGAGGGCGTCTGGGACGGCTTCGTCCCCTATGTCCCCGGCAGCCCGATGGCCGCTCCGAACGTCTTCTCCGTCCGGATGCACGCCCAGCGGCTGCTGCGCCACCAGTTCGACCGGATCGTGGACGCCGTGGAACCCGGCGGCAGTGGTGACCCTCACGCCGGCCTGACGGCAGAGGAGAGCGCGGCGCTGACCGAGGTGACGCGGATGGGTTTCCCCATCCGCTCCTGGTTCGGGCACCGCACCATGGGGACACATGCCTTCGGAACGCTGTACCCGCACATCGTCGTGGCGGATCCCGGATACTTCGAGGAGTTCTGGACCACACCCGGACACCTCGGCGCCGACCCCGACTCCTCGATCCACCGGGACCGGTTCCGCTTCGACGGCACGGTGACCAGCGTCCTGCTGCGGCGCGACGCTCCCGATCTCGGCCCGTTCGGCGAGCCCCCGGAGGCTCCGCAGGGCGGTGTGGATGAGGCGTTCAAGGGGGCCTCGGGCCAGGGCGACGCCGTCCTCGCGCTGCGCCTGGCGTCCGTGCCGGACACCGATACCCTGGGGGCCGAACTGACGGTCACCAGCGGCGCCGCGTCGGGCACCCGGCTCAGGCTGAAAGGCTTCTGGCACGACCTCGCCGTCGTCGACATGCCGGACACCGAACACTCACTGACCGGTGTGCGTCCCGGTGACAGCGTTCACGTGGACAACAGCAACTTCCTCGCAGCCCAGACCTATCACCGCCACCAGGTGCCGGGCCCCGAGTACCCGGTGTGGGATCAGTACCGTGACGCCACGGGCGCCCCGCTCCTGCCCCAACGGCCCTTCCTGCTCGCTCCGTCGTTCGCCGCCGCCGCGGCCGGGCACGTACCCGGCGGCAAGTTCACCGGCAAGATGATCGTCGTGTCCTGCCTGCTCGACCGGGAAGCCTTCCCCTGGCAGGCCGACTGGTACCGCGGCCGGGCCGCCGAACATTTCGGCGACGCCCTCGACGGCCATTTCCGGCTCTGGTACGTCGACAACGCGCTGCACGCCGACGCCGAACGGCAGGAACACCCGACCCACACCGTCAGCTACCTCGGTGTACTGCACGAGGCGCTGCGCAGCCTCGCCGACTGGGTGGAGAAGGACATCCCACCGGCCCACAGCACCCGCTACGAGATCCGTGACGGCCACGTCGTCGTCCCCG
>NZ_JAPSIW010000088.1 GCF_031178505.1 Streptomyces sp.
AGCGTCCGCTCGAACTGGCCCATGTTCTCCGTGTTGATGCGGAAGTAGGCCTGGAGCGGGATCTCGACGTGCACGCCCTTGGGGACGTAGATGAACGAGCCGCCGGACCACACGGCCGTGTTCAGCGAGGCGAACTTGTTGTCGCCGACCGGGATGACGGTGCCGAAGTACTCCCTGAAGAGTTCCTCGTGCTCCTTCAGCGCGGTGTCGGTGTCGACGAAGATGACGCCCTGCTCCTCCAGGTCCTCGCGGATCTGGTGGTAGACGACCTCGGACTCGTACTGGGCGGCGACACCGGCGACGAGACGCTGCTTCTCCGCCTCCGGGATGCCGAGCTTGTCGTACGTGTTCTTGATGTCCTCCGGGAGGTCCTCCCAGGACTCCGCCTGCTTCTCGGTGGACCGAACGAAGTACTTGATGTTGTCGAAGTCGATGCCCGACAGGTCGGAGCCCCACGTCGGCATGGGCTTCTTGCCGAACAGCTTCAGCCCCTTGAGACGCAGCTTCAGCATCCACTCGGGCTCGTTCTTCTTCGCGGAGATGTCGCGGACGACGTCCTCGCCCAGACCGCGCTTGGCGGCGGCACCGGCCGCGTCGGAGTCGGCCCAGCCGTACTCGTACCGACCCAGGCCCTCGAGCTCGGGGTGGCTGATCTCGGTGGTCATGCGGGGTTCCTCCCGGCCGTGCTTGCGGATGCTGTTTCGGTGGTCTGTGGGGCGCCGTGCGGGATGAACGTGGTACAGACGCCGTCACCATGCGCGATGGTGGCGAGACGCTGGACGTGCGTTCCCAGGAGGCGGGAGAAGATCTCCGTTTCCGCCTCGCACAGCTGGGGGTACTGCTCGGCGACGTGGGCGACCGGGCAGTGATGCTGGCAGAGCTGCTCGCCGACCGGCGCGTTCCGCGCGGTGGCAGCGTACCCGTCCGCCGTCAGGGCCTTGGCCAGCGCCTCGGTCCGGCGTTCGGGCGGGGCCGACTCCACGGCCTCGCGGTAGGACTCGGCCTGGGCCTCGATCCGGTCGCGGGCGAAGGCGGCGACGGCCGCCTCCCCTCCGGCGTTGCGCTCGATCCAGCGGAGCGCCTCGACGGCGAGGGAGTCGTACGACTGGTCGAACGCGTCCCGGCCGCAGTCGGTGAGCGCGAAGACCTTGGCGGGGCGGCCCCGGGCCCGGGTCCCGTAGACCCGCTTCTCACGGGGCTCGACGACCTTCTCGGCGACGAGCGCGTCGAGGTGCCGGCGGACGGCGGCCTGGGTGAGGCCGAGCCGCTCGGCCAGATCGGCGACGGTCGACGGCCCGTGGTCCAGGATCGAGCGCGCGACCCGGTTGCGCGTCGAACGCTCACGGGTCGCGAGTTCCTCCACGGGAGCCGCGCCTACGTTTTTCACAACGCCATTGTTGCGTAATTAATCCGGGGGTGACAAGCGAGGCCGGACGCGCCGACGGTGCTGTGCGTCACGCAGGTAAGGCTTACCTGACCTGCGGAAACGATCACTCCGTGCCGGGCGGGGAGGCCGCCGGGCGGGCCACCGGGCGGCCCGCGGCGGTCATCGCCCGGGTGAAGGAGACGGCGTTGCGGACGGCCCACCCGCCCGGGTCGTTGTTGAAGTACACGTACACGTCGGCCGCGTCCGACCAGCTCGCGGCCAGCCTGTCGGCCCAGCTCACGAGCGCCCGCCGGCCGTAGGCCGGCCACGGCCGCGCCCGTCCCTCGTGCAGCCGCAGGTAGCCCCAGCCTGCCGTCCGCCACAGCGGGGTGAGCGGCGTGGACCCCCGGTCCGCCCAGCACAGGGCGGCGCCACGGGCGGCGAGGACGGAGGCGGTCTCCTCGGTCCACCAGGTCTCGTGCCGGGGCTCGACCGCGACCCGGACCCAGGAGGGGAAGCGTGCCAGCACGGCGTCCAGGAGACCCGCGTCGGCGCGGAGCGTGGGCGGCAGCTGGAGGAGCACCGGCCCGAGCCGGTCGCCGAGGGCCTCCGCCCGGCCCAGCAGCCGCTCCACGGGTTCCTCGGGATCCTTGAGCCGTTTGACGTGGGTGAGGAACCGGCTGGCCTTCACGGCCATGAGGAACCCCTCGGGCGTGCGCGCGCGCCACTCGGCGAAGGTCCGGCGCTCGGGCAGCCGGTAGAAGGCGTTGTTGTTCTCCACGGTGGCGAACCGGCGCGCGTACTCCTCCAGCCAGAGCCGCTGGGGCAGGCCCTCCGGGTAGAGGACCCCGCGCCAGTCCCGGTACTGCCATCCGGAGGTACCGACGAACACGGGCATACGACAGCGGTTGCCCCGTTCGGCCCGGCTCACCCGGCGCGGACGCGGGCGGATCCGGAACCGACGGCCGTCCCCGGGCGGGCCCCGCGCCGAGACCGCCCCGCCGGGCTCTCTAGACTTCCCGGCATGCGAGAAAAGTCCGTCGACACCGCCGTCCGTGTGCGCGGCCTGGTCAAGCGGTACGGCAACAGGACCGCCGTCGACGGCCTCGACCTCGACGTGCGGACCGGCACCGTCACCGCCGTCCTCGGCCCCAACGGGGCCGGCAAGACCACCACCGTCGAGACCTGCGAGGGCTACCGCCGGGCCGACGCCGGCACCGTCCGCGTCCTCGGCCTCGACCCGGTCGCCGACGCCGCCGCCCTGCGCCCCCGCATCGGCGTCATGCTCCAGTCCGGCGGGGTCTACTCCGGTGCCCGCGCCGAGGAGATGCTCCGGCACATGGCGAAACTCCACGCCCATCCGCTGGACGTGGACGCCCTGATCGAGCGCCTGGGGCTCGGCTCCTGCGGGCGTACGGCCTACCGGCGCCTCTCCGGCGGCCAGCAGCAGCGCCTCGCCCTCGCCCTGGCCGTCGTCGGCCGCCCCGAACTGGTCTTCCTCGACGAGCCGACGGCCGGCCTGGACCCGCAGGCCCGCCGCGCCACCTGGGACCTCGTCCGGGAACTGCGCGCCGACGGCGTCACCACCGTGCTGACCACGCACTTCATGCAGGAGGCCGAGGAGCTCGCCGACGACGTCGCGATCGTCGACGCCGGCCGGGTCGTCGCCCAGGGCAGCCCCGAGGAGCTGTGCCGGGGCGGCGCCGAGAACACCCTGCGCTTCACCGGCCGCCCCGGCCTCGACCTCGGTTCGCTGCTCAAGGCGCTGCCCGACGGCACGGCCGCGGCGGAGCTCACCCCGGGCACGTACCGGATCAGCGGCGACGTGGACCCGCAGCTGCTCGCCACCGTCACCACCTGGTGCGCCCAGCACGGCGTCATGCCCGAGGGCATCGCGGTCGAGCGCCACACCCTCGAGGACGTCTTCATGGAGCTGACCGGCAAGGAGCTGCGCGGATGAGCACGGGAACCTACTCCCCGAGGCCCGGGGCGGCCCCGGTCGGCCGGATGATCGCCGCGCAGGCGGCCCTGGAGACCCGGATGCTGCTGCGCAACGGCGAGCAGCTGCTGCTCACCGTGGTCATCCCCTCGCTGCTGCTGGTCCTCTTCTCGACCGTCGACGTGGTCGACACGGGCGCCGAGAAGGCCGTCGACTTCCTCGCCCCGGGCGTCCTGGCCCTCGCCGTGATGTCCACCGCCTTCACGGGCCAGGCCATCGCGACCGGCTTCGAGCGCCGTTACGGGGTCCTGAAGCGGCTGGGCGCCTCCCCGCTCCCCCGCTGGGCCCTGATGACCGCCAAGACGCTGTCGGTGCTGGTCACCGAGGTTTTCCAGATCGCACTCCTCACGGTGATCGCGTTCGCGCTCGGCTGGTCCCCGCAGGGCGGTCCGCTCCCGGTGGCCCTGCTCCTGGTCCTCGGCACGGCCGCCTTCTCGGGCCTGGGCCTGCTCATGGCCGGCACGCTCCGGGCCGAGGCCACACTGGCCGCCGCCAACCTGGTCTTCCTGCTGCTCCTGGTCGGCGGAGGGGTGGTCGTCCCGCTGGAGAAGTTCCCCGACGCGGCCCGTGGAGTTCTGGAACTCCTGCCGATCTCGGCCCTCTCGGGCGGCCTCCGGGACGTGCTGCAGGGCGGGGCGGGCATGCCCTGGGGCGACGCGCTCGTCCTGGCCGTCTGGGCGGTCCTGGGGCTCGGCGCGGCGGCCCGGTTCTTCCGCTGGGAGTAACCGGATCGTTCCGTTCAGGTACTTTCGACCCCCTCGTGAAAGCGTGCACAAGCCCCGGCCTACGATAGGGCGCGTGCTGAACCCCCTCGCCTCCATCGCCCAGCGCTGGACCCCGTCCCCCCGGACGCTCCGGCGCGCAGCGCTCTCCGTCGTCGTGATGAGCGTGGTCATCATCGTCACGGGCGGCACGGTGCGGCTGACCGGTTCCGGTCTCGGCTGCGACACCTGGCCCAAGTGCACGGACGACAGCCTCTTCGCCACCCCCGAGCAGGGCCTCCACGGTGCCATCGAGTTCGGCAACCGCCTGCTGACGTACGTGCTGTCGGCGGCGGTCGGCTGGGCGATCGTCGCCGCCCGCTCCACCAAGCCGTGGCGGCGGGGGCTCACCCGGCTCGGCTGGGCCCAGTTCTGGGTCGTCGTGCTCAACGCGGTCCTCGGCGGCATCACCGTGCGCCTCGAACTGAACCCGTGGACGGTCGCGGCCCACTTCGTCGCCGCCAACCTGCTGCTCACCGTCGCGGTGATCACCTGGCAGCGCACCCACGAGGGCGACAGCGCGCCCCGCCCGCGCGTCCCGGGCCCGGTCCGCAAGCTGTCCTGGGCGATCACCGGCGTCTCCGCGCTGCTCATCGTCCTCGGCACCGGGGTGACCGGTTCCGGCAAGCACGCCGGTGACAGCAGCGAGGTCCCCCGTATGCCGTGGGACTGGACCGCCGCCGCGCACGTGCACGCCATCGCCGCCTGGGTGGTGTGCGCCCTCGCCGTCGCGATGTGGCTGGTGCTGCGGGTCGTCGACGCCCCGGACGACACCCGGGCCCGCGCCCGCGACCTGCTGCTGGTCCTCCTCGCCCAGGGGGCGATCGGCTACGTCCAGTACTTCACCGGCGTCCCCGAGCTGCTGGTCGGCCTGCACATGCTCGGCTCGTCCCTGATGTGGATCGCGGTGCTGCGGCTCGCCCTGAGCCTGCGCGAGCGCCCGGTCACGACCCCGGAGATCCCGGCCCAGGCCGACCCGGAGCCCGCCACCGTCTGAGCGCCGTCCGGGCGTACCGGACCGGCCGCGGCACGCCGAAGGCCCGCCACCCCCGACGGTGGCGGGCCTTCGGCGTGTCCTCAGGGCAGACGGTAGACACGGCGCGCGTTCTCCGAGGCCAGCATCGCGGCGACCCGCCGGGCGTCCGCCGGCGACCAGGCACCGTCCCCGACCCACTCCCCCAGCACCCTGCTGAGCGCCGAACGGAACGTGTGCGCGGCGACCACGTGCAGCTCCGGCAGCCCGTCGGCGCCGCTGGAGAACAGCAGCTTGCCGAACGGAGCGATCTCCAGGACCTCGGCGAGGACGGCGGCCGCGCGCGCCCCGGTGCGCGCGAGGGCCGGGCCGAGGTCGGCGTGGACGTGCGGGTGGATCCCGGCCAGCCGGGCCGCCGTGCGGTGGTGCGGGTACGCGTGCAGCAGCACCAGGTCGGTGCCGAGTCCGGCGGTGGCGGCGGCGAAGCCGGCGAGGCTCCCCGGGTCCCGGTCGCCGGTGTGCAGCTGGAGGGGGCGCCCGGTGGTGACGGCGACCCAGACCAGGTGGCGCAGCAGTACGGGACCGGCCGTCCGGTCACCGGCCCGGCGTGCCGCCAGGCACCGCCCGGCGGCACGGCGCACCTCGGCGGGGTCCGGCGGGCCGGGCAGGGCGGCGAGACCGCTGTGCGCGGCGGTCACGGAGGTGAAGGCGACGGCGCGGACGGCGGCGGCGTGGACGGCCTCGGCGAGGTTGGCGAGGAAGGCGTCGACGGTGCCCGAAGTGGCGGCGACCTCCTCGGCGAGGAGTTCCAGGCGGACGATCTCGTGGGCGGTGGCGGCGCCCGTGGCGGCCAGCTCGGCCGGCCCCGTGAGGTCGCCCTGGGGGCCGGTGTCGACGAGGTAGGTGGCGATGCCGGAGGAGCGCAGCAGCCGCCGGCCCGCCTCCAGGACGCCCAGCTCGCGGCGGCGGGCCAGGTAGCGGGCGGGCGGGCAGTGCGGTTCCAGGCCGAGCAGCGGCGGACACCAGCGGCGCACGGCGAAGCCGGTCTGGGTGTCGAAGAAGGTGGTGCCGGGGGCGGGTGGCGAGGCGCCCGCGCCGAGGCGGGCCTCGAAGGTGCCGAGGCCGAGCTCCGTACGGAGTGCGCCGTGGCAGTACTGGTCCACCAGGCTCGGTATGTCGATCATCTCGGGGGGGCTCCCTGCGTGGACGTGTCTGCACACGTCCTAACGGGTGAGCCCCGCGCGAGGTTGTCGCCTCCGGCGGCCGGCCCGCCCGGCACCGGTCCCGCGCGGCGGCGGATCAGGTGGTTCCGCGGGGGCGGCCGAACCGGGCGTCAGCGGTTGGAGGGGCCGCCGATCTGGATGCCCGCCATCCGGGTCCACTCGTACGGCCCGGTGACGACCTTGGCGGCGAACTCGCCGTCGAACTCCTCGTGGAGCGTCAGGCCGGCCTTCTCGGCGGCCTGCTGGGCGATCGCGTAGGTGGGCGCGACGAGGTCGCCCCAGCCGCCGTCCTCGCCGACGAGGACGATCCG
Source organism: Streptomyces sp. (assembly GCF_031178505.1). GTDB lineage: Bacteria > Actinomycetota > Actinomycetes > Streptomycetales > Streptomycetaceae > Streptomyces > Streptomyces gulbargensis. Next base: position 6,634 of record NZ_JAPSIW010000088.1, read on the forward strand.
GGTGCCGGCCTGGCCGATGTGGGCGAGCTGCCCCTCGGCGCCGCCGTGCTCCGCGGCGAAGGCCCGGATCTCCTTGGCGAGCTTGGCCGCCTTGCGGTCCGACTGCTTCGTGACCGTCGTCGTCTCTGCCGTGGTGTCTGCCATGACAAGGATGCTACCGAGCGGTAGATCGACTGACGACGGCCGGGCCACGTGGGACAGCCCACACGGCCCGGCCGTCGCCGGAGTCCTCGGTGCCTACCGCAGGAAGGGGTCCACCGCGACCGCCACGAACAGCAGCGAGACGTAGGTGATGGACCAGTGGAAGAGGCGCATCTCCTTCAGCTTGGCGCCGCTGACCTCGGCCTTGGCCCGGTTGAGGAGCCCGTGGGCCTCCCAGAGCCACCAGCCGCCGGTCACGAGCGCCACGGCCGTGTAGAACCAGCCGGTGTAGCCCAGCGGGGTGAGCAGCAGCGAGACGGCCACCATGACCCAGCTGTAGGCGACGATCTGGCGGGCGACGACCTTGTTGGAGGCGAGGACCGGCAGCATGGGCACGCCCACGCGCGCGTAGTCCTCCTTCACCTTCATGGACAGCGGCCAGTAGTGCGGCGGCGTCCAGAAGAAGATCACCAGGAAGAGGACGACGGCGGCCCAGGACATCGAGTCGGTGACGGACGACCAGCCGATGAGGACCGGCATGCAGCCGGCGATGCCGCCCCAGACGATGTTCTGCGCGGTGCGCCGCTTCAGGATCATCGTGTAGACGACCACGTAGAAGAGGAGCGCGCCGAGCGAGAGCCAGGCGGAGAGCCAGTTGACCAGCAGGCCGAACCAGAGGGTGGAGACCACGGCGAGGGTGAGGCCGAAGACCAGACCCTCGCGCGGGGACACCATTCCGGTGACCAGCGGACGCTGGGCCGTACGGTCCATGAGCGCGTCGATGTCGCGGTCGATGTACATGTTCAGCGCGTTGGCGCCGCCCGCGGAGAGGTAGCCGCCGAAGCAGGTGGCGAGGACCAGCCACAGGTTCGGGACACCCTGCTCGGCGAGGAACATCACCGGAACGGTGGTGATGAGCAGCAGCTCGATGATCCGCGGCTTCGTCAGCGCCACGAATGCCTTGACGCGGGCCCCGAACGGCCGATGGCCCCCCGGGCTGGGAGTCAAGACGACCCCTGCGGGTCGGGACTCGACGGCCGTCACGCACACCCCTGACAGAGAAATCCCAGCAAGCTCCCCGGATGAAGGCGGGGTGAAACTTGCGCGTACCACGCCACTGTAGACGTTGCCCAGACGCCGATCTTCGCGGGGGTGGGGTCGTGTTGGGCCGCCCCGCCCCCGGACACCGGACCTCCCCCGGGCGCGCGGCCCGGCGGCTGCCCGCCGCCACGCCGTCCCACCTGGTGGACAGGGTTTCGATGACGACTCGGTGACGACTCGGACCCGGTCGGCGGACCGCTCGGGAGGCGAAGTCCCACCGTCGGCGGCAGTCTGGCTCTGTCCGCTCATTTGAGGGGCATGACCCCGAAAAGAGGGGGCTTTCTCGGGGGTAGGCTCGACAACACCGGTGCACCCTCCGTGACCGGCTTCCGACTTGTGGAGAGGAGCCCTGACCCAGGGTGAGCACTCAGCCGACCACCACAGACCTCGAGTGGACCGAATTGGACCAGCGGGCCGTCGACACCGCCCGCGTCCTGGCCGCGGACGCCGTACAGAAGGTCGGCAACGGCCATCCCGGTACGGCGATGAGCCTCGCGCCCGCCGCGTACACCCTCTTCCAGAAGGTGATGCGGCACGACCCCTCCGACCCCGAGTGGGTCGGGCGCGACCGGTTCGTCCTCTCCGCGGGCCACTCGTCCCTGACCCTCTACACCCAGCTGTACCTGGGTGGATTCGGTCTCGAACTGGACGACCTGAAGTCCTTCCGCACCTGGGGCTCGAAGACCCCGGGTCACCCCGAGTACGGCCACACCGCCGGCGTGGAGACCACCACGGGCCCGCTGGGCCAGGGTGTCGCCAACGCCGTGGGCATGGCGATGGCCGCCCGCTACGAGCGCGGTCTGTTCGACCCGGAGGCCGCCCCCGGCACCTCCCCGTTCGACCACCGCGTCTACGTGATCGCCGGTGACGGCTGCCTCCAGGAGGGCATCTCCGCCGAGGCGTCCTCGCTGGCCGGCCACCAGAAGCTCGGCAACCTGATCATGCTGTGGGACGACAACCACATCTCGATCGAGGGCGACACCGAGACCGCCGTGTCCGAGGACACGATGAAGCGGTACGAGGCGTACGGCTGGCACGTCCAGCGCGTCGAGCCCAAGGCCGACGGCGACCTGGACCCGGCCGCCCTCTTCGCGGCGATCAGGGCCGCGGAGGCGGAGACCGAGCGCCCGTCGTTCATCGCGATGCGCTCGATCATCGCCTGGCCCGCCCCGAACGCGCAGAACACCGAGGCCGCGCACGGCTCGGCGCTCGGCGACGAGGAGGTCGCGGCCACCAAGCGCGTCCTGGGCTTCGACCCGGAGAAGACCTTCGAGGTCTCCGACGAGGTCATCGCGCACACCCGGGGCCTCGGTGACCGCGGCCGCGAGGCCCGCGCCGCCTGGGAGAAGTCGCTCGCGGAGTGGCGTACGGCCAACCCGGAGCGGGCGGCCCTGTTCGACCGCGTCCAGGCGAACGAGCTGCCGGCCGGCTGGGCGGAGAAGATCCCGGTCTTCGAGCCCGGCAAGAGCGTCGCGACCCGCGCCGCCTCCGGCAAGGTGCTCCAGGCGCTCGGCTCGGTCATCCCCGAGCTGTGGGGCGGCTCCGCCGACCTGGCCGGCTCGAACAACACGACGATCGACAAGGGCTCGTCCTTCCTGCCGGCGGGCAACCCGCTGCCGGAGGCCGACCCGTACGGCCGCACGATCCACTTCGGCATCCGCGAGCACGCCATGGCCGCGGAGATGAACGGCATCGCGCTGCACGGCAACACGCGCATCTACGGCGGCACCTTCCTGGTGTTCTCCGACTACATGCGCAACGCCGTGCGCCTCTCGGCGCTGATGCACCTGCCGGTGACGTACGTGTGGACGCACGACTCGATCGGTCTCGGCGAGGACGGCCCGACCCACCAGCCGGTGGAGCACCTGGCCTCGCTGCGCGCCATCCCGGGCCTGAACCTGGTCCGGCCGGCCGACGCCAACGAGACGGCCATCGCCTGGCGCGAGATCATGCTGCGCCACACCAAGGTCTTCGGCAAGGGCGCCCCGCACGGTCTGGCCCTCACCCGCCAGGGCGTGCCGACCTACGCGCCGAACGAGGCCGCGGCCAAGGGCGGCTACGTGCTGTTCGACGCCGAAGGGCCCTCCGGGCAGAGCGCCGCGGCCGAGGTCGTCCTCATCGCGACCGGTTCCGAGGTGCACCTGGCCGTGGAGGCCCGGGAGCAGCTGCAGGCGGCCGGTGTGCCGACCCGTGTGGTGTCGATGCCGTCGGTGGAATGGTTCGAGGAGCAGGACCAGGAGTACAAGGACTCCGTGCTGCCGCCGTCGGTCAGGGCCCGGGTCGCGGTCGAGGCCGGTGTCGGACTGACGTGGCACAAGTACGTGGGCGACGCCGGCCGGATCGTCTCGCTGGAGCACTTCGGTGCCTCGGCGGACGCGAAGGTCCTGTTCCGCGAGTTCGGGTTCACCCCGGAGGCGATCGTCGCCGCCGCGCGGGAATCCCTGGACGCCGCGGCGCGCTGACGCCCTTAGATACGACTTTTGGAGAACCTCTCATGACAGACGCTCTCAAGCGCCTCTCCGACGAAGGCGTCGCGATCTGGCTCGACGACCTCTCGCGCCAGCGGATCACCTCCGGCAACCTGGCCGAGCTCATCGACCAGAACCACGTGGTGGGTGTGACCACCAACCCGTCCATCTTCCAGAAGGCCATCTCCGAGGGCCACGGCTACGACCAGCAGGTGGCCGACCTGGCCGCCCGCCGGGTGACCGTGGAAGAGGCCATCCGCATGATCACGACGGCGGACGTCCGCGACGCCGCCGACATCCTGCGGCCGGTCTTCGACGCCACCGACGGCCAGGACGGCCGGGTCTCCATCGAGGTGGACCCGCGCCTGGCCCACGACACGGCGGCCACCGTCGCCGAGGCGAAGCAGCTGGCCTGGCTGGTGGACCGTCCCAACACCCTGATCAAGATCCCGGCGACGCAGGCGGGTCTGCCGGCGATCACCGAGGTCATCGGCCTCGGCATCAGCGTCAACGTGACGCTGATCTTCTCGCTCGAGCGCTACCGCGCGGTCATGGACGCCTACCTGGCCGGTCTGGAGAAGGCCCGCGAGCGCGGCCTGGACCTCTCCACGATCCACTCGGTGGCCTCCTTCTTCGTCTCCCGCGTGGACACGGAGATCGACAAGCGCCTGGACGGCATCGGCACCGACGAGGCCAAGGCGCTCAAGGGCAAGGCCGCCCTGGCCAACGCCCGCCTGGCCTACGAGGCGTACGAGGAGGTCTTCTCCTCCGAGCGCTGGGCCGCCCTGGACAAGGCGCAGGCCAACAAGCAGCGTCCGCTGTGGGCCTCGACCGGCGTCAAGGACCCCGCGTACAAGGACACCCTGTACGTCGTGGACCTGGTCGCCCCGGGCACGGTCAACACCATGCCCGAGGCCACCCTGGAGGCCACCGCCGACCACGGCGAGGTCACCGGTGACACGATCCGTGGCACGTACGACGCGTCCCGCGAGGTCCTGGAGGCCGTCGCGAAGCTGGGCATCGGCTACGACGAGGTCGTCCAGCTCCTCGAGGACGAGGGCGTCCAGAAGTTCGAGGCGTCCTGGAACGACCTGCTCAAGTCCACCGAGGCGGAGCTGAAGCGCCTCGCACCTTCGGAGGCGTAAGCACCTTGAGCGCTGTCCACGGAGCCAACCCGCTCCGTGACGCCGCAGACCGACGGCTCCCGCGCATCGCGGGGCCGTCGGGTCTGGTGATCTTCGGCGTCACGGGCGATTTGTCCCGTAAGAAGCTGATGCCCGCCGTCTACGACCTGGCCAACCGCGGCCTGCTGCCGCCGGGCTTCTCGCTCATCGGCTTCGCCCGCCGCGAGTGGCAGGACGAGGACTTCGCGCAGGAGGTCTACGAGGCCGTCAAGCAGCACGCGCGCACCCCGTTCCGCGAGGAGGTGTGGCAGCAGCTGATCCAGGGGATGCGTTTCGTCCAGGGCGACTTCGACGACGACGACGCCTTCGACCAGCTCAAGACCACGATCGAGGAGCTGGACAAGGCGCAGGGGACGGGCGGCAACTTCGCCTTCTACCTCTCCGTGCCGCCGAAGTTCTTCCCGCTGGTCGTGCAGCAGCTGAAGAAGCACGGCCTGGCCGACCAGAAGAACGGTTCCTGGCGCCGCGCGGTCATCGAGAAGCCCTTCGGCCACGACCTGGCCTCCGCCAAGGAGCTCAACGAGGTCGTCCACGAGGTCTTCCCGCCCGAGGCGGTCTTCCGCATCGACCACTACCTCGGCAAGGAGACCGTCCAGAACATCCTGGCGCTCCGCTTCGCCAACACCCTCTTCGAGCCGATCTGGAACCGGTCGTACGTCGACCACGTGCAGATCACCATGGCCGAGGACATCGGCATCGGCGGCCGGGCCGGCTACTACGACGGCATCGGCGCCGCCCGCGACGTCATCCAGAACCACCTGCTCCAGCTGCTCGCGCTGACCGCGATGGAGGAGCCCGCCTCCTTCGACGCCGACGCGCTCGCCGCCGAGAAGACCAAGGTCCTCGGCGCGGTGAAGCTGCCGAAGGACCTGGGCAAGAGCACGGTGCGCGGGCAGTACGCGGCCGGGTGGCAGGGCGGCGAGAAGGCCGTCGGCTACCTCCAGGAAGAGGGCATCAACCCGGAGTCGAAGACCGACACCTACGCGGCCGTCAAGCTGGAGATCGACAACCGCCGCTGGGCGGGCGTCCCCTTCTACCTGCGGACGGGCAAGCGTCTGGGCCGCCGGGTCACCGAGATCGCGGTCGTCTTCCAGCGCGCCCCGCACTCCCCCTTCGACCACACCGCGACCGAGGAGCTCGGCCGCAACGCCATCGTGATCCGGGTCCAGCCGGACGAGGGCGTCACGGTGCGGTTCGGCTCGAAGGTGCCGGGTACGCAGATGGAGATCCGGGACGTCTCGATGGACTTCGCCTACGGCGAGTCGTTCACGGAGTCCAGCCCGGAGGCGTACGAGCGGCTCATCCTCGACGTCCTGCTCGGCGATTCCAACCTCTTCCCGCGGGTCGAGGAGGTCGAGCTGTCCTGGAAGATCCTCGACCCGATCGAGCAGTTCTGGGACACGCACGGCAAGCCCGCGCAGTACCAGTCCGGGACCTGGGGTCCGGTCGAGGCGGACGAGATGCTCGCACGAGACGGACGGAGCTGGCGCCGGCCATGAAGACCGACCTGACGGACACCACGTCCTCCAAGATCAACAAGGCGCTGGTGCTCGGGCGGCGGGCCATCGGCACCCCGGCCGTCGGCATGGTGCTCACCCTCGTCATCGTCACCGACGAGGAGAACGCCTACGACGCGCTGAAGGCGGCCAACGAGGCGTCCCGTGAGCACCCCTCGCGGACCCTCGTCGTCATCAAGCGGGTCTCGCGGTCACCGCGGGACCGGGCCAAGACGCGGCTCGACGCCGAGGTCCGCCTCGGCGCCGACGCGAGCACCGGGGAGACGGTGGTCCTCCGGCTGTACGGCGAGGTCGTCGACCACGCCCAGTCGGTGGTCCTTCCGCTGCTCCTGCCCGACGCGCCCGTGGTCGTCTGGTGGCCGGTCAACGCACCGGCCGACCCGGCGAACGACCCGCTGGGCGCGCTCGCCCAGCGCCGGGTCACGGACACCTACGCCGCCGAGCAGCCCATCCAGGAGCTCATAGGCCGGGCCGAGACCTACACCCCGGGCGACACGGATCTGTCGTGGACCCGGATCACCCCGTGGCGCTCCATGCTGGCCGCCGCGCTCGACCAGGTCGCGTGCGAGGTCACCTCGGCCGAGGTCGAGGGCGAGGAGTTCAACCCGAGTGTCGAGCTGCTCGCGATGTGGGTGGCCGAACGGCTGAAGGTGCCGGTACGGCGCTCGAAGTCGGCGGGGCCCGGTCTCACCTCCGTACGGCTGGAGACCAGCGCGGGCCCGATCGTGCTGGACCGGGCGGACGGCTCGCTCGCCACGCTCTCCATCCAGGGCCAGCCCGACCGGGGCGTGGCGCTCAAGCGCCGGGAGACGGCCGAGCTGATCGCCGAGGAGCTGCGCCGGCTCGACCCGGACGACACCTACGCGGCGGCGCTCCGGTTCGGTCTGGAGCGGCTCGACGAGCGGGCGGCGACCACCGCGCCCGAACCGGCCGCCCCGGCGGAACCGGCGCGCAGCGCGGAGCCCGCCCCCGCCCCGGCGGAGGACGCCGGGACGGACGGGGCCACCGAGGCGGACGGGGCCGCCGAGCCCGCGCCGAAGGCCGCCGCCAAGAAGGCCCCGGCCAGGAAGGCGGCGGCCAAGTGACCGCCCCCCGGCTGGTCGTGCACCGCGACAAGGAGCTGATGGCCCAGGCCACCGCGGCCCGGCTCATCACCCGGATCGTGGACGCGCAGGCGACGCGCGGGACGGCCTCGGTCGTGCTGACCGGCGGCCGGAACGGCAACGGCCTGCTCGCGGCGCTCGGTTCGGCGCCCGCCCGGGACGCGATCGACTGGTCGCGGCTCGACCTGTGGTGGGGCGACGAGCGGTTCCTGCCCGAGGGCGACCCCGAGCGGAACGTGACCCAGGCCCGGGAGGCGCTGCTCGACCGGGTGCCGCTGGACCCTGCGCGGGTGCACGCGATGCCCGCCTCGGACGGTCCTCACGGTGACGACGCCGACGCGGCAGCCGCCGCGTACGCGGCCGAGCTGGCCGCCGCCG
>NZ_JAPSIW010000694.1 GCF_031178505.1 Streptomyces sp.
TTGAAGTACGCGTCCCGCAGCAGCAGGTCGTACCGGTCGCGCAGCATGTCCGCCCGCAGCGTGCTGATCAGCGCGAGCTCGTCGTCCGACAGCGTCAGCAGAGGCAGCTCAGGGATCGAGACGGTCATCGCAGCACCACCACCCGTCCCGATTTGCCGGCCTTCTTACGGCCGAGCCCCTTCGCCATCGCGTCCACACGGCACTGCCAAGCCAGCACGGCAGCGATCGCCGCGTCGATCTTCCTTGGGCTGTCCGGGTGCTCCTTCATGATCTGGATACCGCTGCGCGACTCCCGACGCCGGGCGTTCAGGATGTGCCGCGTCAGCACGCTCGATCCGTCATGCGACAGCTCCCCGTCCACCACGCTCGACCGGAACTTTTCCAGCGCCCGCACGATCTGGAAGGACCGGCCGCCGGTCATCCACCACTCGATCGGATGCTGCGTCGATGCCTTGAGCTTGAGCCGGCGGCCGTGATCCGCCTCCCACTTCGCAACATGGGATTCCCAGCGGGCCGGGTCTGCGTACATGCCGACGACCTTGTAGTCGCGGAATGCCTCCTCGACTGTCGCCAGCACCTCCACGGTCGGCACCTGCCAGTCCTGACCGAACGGGCCGTCCGGCTGCTCCCAGCAGCCCACCAGGAACAGGTGTCCGTCGGAGACGCGGCAGCCCACCAAGGCGGTGGCGTCGGTGACGCCGCGGTTGCGGCGCCGCGAACCGTCGAAACCGAGGACGATCTCCTCACCTCGGCCCACCACCTTGTCCGGCGCGGCTACGCCTGCCCATTCCGGCTGCGATATCCACGAGTCGGAAGCGTGAGTGATCTGGTTCAGGAAGTCCGCACGGGACGTCTGCGGGTCCGTCGCCGGGTCCCAGATCGTCGCCACGATCGTGTCCAGGTCGACGTGCCCACCGTTACGGTCTGCGGAGTTTCCGTAGGTGTAGGCAAGCCCCGCCAGCAGAGAGTCCCGGTCCGTCAGGTCGGTCTCTGGCGGTGCCTCGCGGTGGTCGTAGTAGAGGCCGTCGTCCCGGGCCCGCCCTTCCCGGATCTTCGCCCAGAACGCGGCCGACTCCTCCGCCACCGACCCCTCGCCCGGAATGTAAGCGTTCGGAGACTCGATGGTCGTGCCGCCGACCTTCGCCGCGTTGATCCGCATCGTCTCCGCCAGGCGCAGCCCGTTGTTCGAGCGGACCCACTCCTCCGTCTGGTCCAGCACGGCGAAGACTGGCTTGTTGCCCTTCACCGTGCGAGCTGACGAGGTGATCGGCTCGATGCGGCCACGAGGCAGGTTCACGAAGGAGTCCAGCGGCTCCAGGCCCGGGTACTCGTCCAGGACCGGGCCCTGCAGCATCTCCAGCAGCGGCGCCCACGTGTTCTTCGTCTGCGTCTCCGACACCGCCGCGATCTGCACGAGTGGGGTGCGAACCGCAGACCACGGCTTCCCGACCGGCTGCCCGTCGGCATCCCAGCCGTCCGGGACCACAGGGCCGAGCGCCTCGACAATTGCCAGCGCTGCCAGGAAGGGACTCTTGCCCCAGCCGCGAGGCCGGCTGATCACGCCCCGGCGGAAGCGGCGCTTGCCGGTGTGCGGGTTGATCTCGTAGTAGCGGAGGACGAAGTCCTCCTGCTCCGGGTACAGCACGAACGGCTCGTACTCGCCGCGGTCGGGCGCCGCCAGCATCTCCGAAATCCAGTCGATGACCTCGAAGCCCAGAGACGGGACAGCACCAGGCTCAGGGGGCTTCCACGGCATGTCAGCCCCCCGACGCCTCCTCAGGCGGCGGCAGCGCCCGAAGCACACCGCGCCGCTCCCTCGCCGACCGGCCGCCCTCCGGCCGCTTACTGTCCGCCTCGTCCGCCTGCGCGAACTGCATACGCAACCTGGCCCGGTCCTCCGGAGTGGCGCCGAACTTGGCCACTCGCAGACGCAGCTCGGCCGCTGCCGACATCTCTCCAGACCACAACCGGGCGTGCACCACCGCCGTATCCAGCAGGAAGTCCCAGTCCGTGCTGCTGAAGTGCTCGGCCTGCGGGGACGCCTTCCACATCTCCCACCAGTCCAGCGTCCTCGCCGGCCACGCGTACTCGACGAGCTCGCCGTCCTTCATCACCGACAGCGTCGGCAGTTCCGGCGGCTCAGCCTGCTCGAACCGCAGGACCGTCTGCGCGATCGGGTCCTTGTTGCCGCGCGCCCGGCGAGAAGGGTCCTTGGGCTGTGGCCCGCGACCTGCCACGGAGTCCACCCCCTCGGAGATCCAAAGTGCCCAGACCCGTCCTCGGTCTTAGCGTGTAAACGGTCCCGATCCGGAATGATCACCCCAGGGGATCTTCCCCCCAGGGTGATCATGGTCGTGGCGGGCCGGCCGGGTGAGGTCGGGTCAGCCCTCCGCGTTGTCGGCCGGCGCCTCAGGACGGTCGAGGCCGACTCGGTCACGCTTCCTGCTGTTGCAGCTCAGATGAGCACATTGAACGTTGGTAAGTGCGTGTGTTCCGCCTTGGGACAGAGGAAGGATGTGGTCCACCGAGGCGCTCATGGGGTGTGGCCATGCCAGTCCTGGGTCCACGGGCAGCCGGCACAGCCCGCACGTCCATCCGTCCCGCTCGTACACGTCTCTGGGTGCGAACCGTTCACCCTGATTGGCTTGCTGCTTCAGCATGCGACGTCGCGCGTCGGCGAGTGCTGCGGCTTCGGGGTACTGCTTCCTCCAGTGGCCTTGCTGCTCGCGTCGTCGCTTGTCGTACTCGACGGCCTGCTCGCGGTACCTGTCGGTCGCGTACCGCTTGCCCGTCGTCGCGGTGTAGTTGCGGTGCCAGTCCTTTGCCCGGTCAGCGTCGAAGGCTCGCTTGCAGTCGGGTTCGCCGCACTGCTTGCGCTTCGGGTTCAGCATCAGGTTGCCGCAGTAGGGGCACGGACGCGCGTTGGCTGCCCGCCTGTGGGCTGTCTCTTCGCGGGCGCCCTGGTGATTGCTGGCGTTGCGGCAGCGTGCTGTGCAGTAGCACGTGCCCGTGCGGACGCTGGCTGGTTGCCCGCAGTGCGCGCACTCGATGTCCAGGCGTCGGTCGTTTCTCTCGCCGGCTCGGCAGACGGCCGAGCAAAAGGCCGGGACGGGTCCGCGCTGGCCGACCTTCTTCTCGGTTCCACAGCGGGCACAGATGATGGAGTTCGGGCGTGTAGCCTCGGGCATGTCGGTCCTGTCTGGTCAGGGCTGGCCGCGGCCCCGGGAGCGGTGCAACGCTCGCCGGGGTTCCATTGTCTCGACGCCCGCTGACAGTGGGGCGGTTCCTCACCTGCCGCGTCGGCCGACGTTGGCTCGGCTGCCGGTGTAGACGCCCGTGTTGCGGCGGTGGAGGAGCTGGCAGTATCCGCGGGCCCTCGCGCCCATGTACTTGCTGAGCTGCCGGTTGCAGCGGGTCCAGTCTCCTGGGGTTCCCCATCGGATCTTGGCGGCTCCGGGTCCGCTGCTCCAGTAGCGCCTGAGGGTTTCGGCGTTGCCGCGTCGGCTTCGTCCGCTGCCGCCTCGCTTGCTGGCCACGGGTCATCACTCCTTCTGCGGCGCGGGCTCCGGTTCGGTGTCCTGGTTGTTGTCTACCCGTTGGATCTGTGCTCCTAGCCCGGTGGGGATGGCGAGGCAGATGCCGCGGTTGTCGGAGAAGGCGGCCCATCCGTCGGTGATGGTGAGGGTGAGGTCGTCGCCTTCGATGAGGACGTCG
>NZ_JAPSIW010000695.1 GCF_031178505.1 Streptomyces sp.
TCCAGGGTGAGCGTCGCCGCCTCCGCGTCGAGCACCGCCGGAACGCCGAGCGGCACGGTGAGCGCCGTCCCGCTGTGCCCGAAGCCCATCTCCTCCACCACCGGGACGCCGAGGCCGCCGAGCCGATCGGCCAGCACCGCCCGCACCTGCTCGTAGGGGCCGCACTCCTCCCAGGAACCGAGCCCGACGCCCGTCACCCCGTCCAGCCAACCGGAACGGAGCAGTTGGGTGAGGATCCGGTCGAGCCGGTACGGCTCCTCCCCGATGTCCTCCAGGAGCAGCAGCCCGCCGCGCGCCGAGGCCCGGCCGCCGGGGGTGCCGAGGCCGGCCGCGAGGACGCTGACGCAGCCGCCGAGCGTCACGCCCCGCGCGCGGCCGGGCACCAGGGCGCGGGCCGTCCGAAGGCCCAGGACACGGACGGTTTCCGGCTCGAGGAGAGTGGCGCGCAGGGACTCCTGGGTGCGGGGGTCCCGCAGGAAGGTGGCGGCGGCGACCATGGGGCCGTGCAGGGTGGCGAATCCGGCACGGACGGCGAAGGCCTCGTGCAGGGCGGTGACGTCGCTGTAGCCGACGAAGACCTTGGGTCCGGCCTCGCGGATCGCCCGCCAGTCGACCAGGTCGGCCATGCGCTGGGCGCCGTACCCGCCGCGGGCGCAGATCACCCCGGCGACCGACGGGTCGCCGTACGCCTCCGTCAGGTCACGGGCGCGGTCCCGGTCGGCACCCGCCAGGTACCCGAGGGCCGGGTGGGTGTCGAGGACGTGCGGGGCGACGACCGGCTCCAGGCCCCAGCCGCGCAGGACGGCGAGGCCGGCCCGGAGACGCTCCTCGGGGACCGGCCCGCTGGGGGCGACGACGGCCACCCGGTCCCCCGCCCGCAGACGGGCGGGCCGGGCGAGCGCGGTCACGGGGACGGGGGCGGTCATGTGCGCAGCTCCAGGTCCGGCACGTCGGTCCGGCTGAAGCCGAAGGTCCTCGCGTAGAGGGCGAGTTCGGCCTCCAGTGCGCGGACCAGCGTGTCGGCCCCGCGGAAGCCGTGACCTTCCCCCTCGAAGGTGAGGTAGGCGTGCGGGACGCCCCGGCCGGCCGCGCGGGCCAGGAAGCGCTCGGCCTGCGCGGGCGGGCAGATGACGTCGTCGAGCCCCTGGAGCAGCAGGAACGGGCTGGTGAGGCGGTCGACGTGCGCCACCGGTGAGCGGGCGTCGTACCGCTCGGGCACCTGGTCCAGTGGGCCGACCAGACCGTGGAGGTACTGGGACTCGAAGTCGTGGGTCTCGCCGGTGGCCCAGGCGCGCAGGTCGAGGACGGGGAAGAGGATCGTGCCGCAGGCGTAGACGTCGGTGAGGACGAGGGAGGCGGCCGCCGTCCAGCCTCCGGCGCTGCCGCCGCGGATGGCGAGCCGGGCGCGGTCCGCGGTGCCCTCGTCGGCGAGGGCCGTGGCGACGGCGGCGCAGTCCTCGACGTCCACGACGCCCCACCGCTCCCGCAGCCGCTCCCGGTACGCCCGGCCGTAGCCGGTGGAGCCGCCGTAGTTGACCTCGGCGACGCCGATGCCACGCGAGGTGAAGTAGGAGATCTCCAGGTCCAGGACGAGCGGGGCGTGCCCGGTGGGGCCGCCGTGGGCCCGGATCACGTACGGCGGCGGGGTGCCGGCCGGACCTGTGCGCCCGGGATGGTGCGGCGGGTGGAGGTGGGCGTGGATCTCGCGGCCGTCCGGGCCGGTGAACGTGCGGACGGCCGGCTCGGTGAGGTAGGCCGGGTCGACGGCGTCGGTGTGGGCGGCCGCGACCACCCGCGAGCGGCCGGTGCAGGTGTCCAGTTCGACGATCTCGTAGGAGCGGCGCGGTCTCGCGGCGACGCCGGTGACCCGGGTGCCGTGGGCCGTGAGGGTGGAGGCCCACTCGGTCCAGGGGCCCACGGCGTCGACCAGGGTGCCGGTCTCGGGGTCGAGGATGCCGAGGGCGGTGGCGCCCTTGCCGTGGACGACGGCGATCAGGCCGTTGTCCAGGGGCTGGAACCAGTTCAGCCCGATCTTCCAGAGCGGCCCGGCGAACTCCTCCTCCCGCGGGCAGAGCGGTTCCGGTGCGCCGAGGGTCCCGTCGGGGCGGGGCGCCGCGCGGTACAGGTTCCACCAGCCGGTGCGGTCACCGGCGAGGAGCAGCCGGCCCGAGGCGTCCCAGTCGATCTGGGCGATCGACTCCCCCGGTCCGCCGGCGACGGTCCTGGCCCCGCCGAAGGTGCCGGCGGGGGTGACCTCGGCGAGCACGACCTCGGTGCCGTCCCAGGGCATCCGGGGGTGGTCCCAGGCGAGCCAGGCCGCTCTGCGCCCGTCGGGCGAGAGGCGGGGCCCGGTGACGAAACGGTGGCGCCCGTCGGACAGTTCGCGCACGGCGCGGCGGTCCTCCGCGGCCGAACCGTCCAGGGGGACGGCCGCGACCACCCGGCGGACGTCGGTCGGAGCGGGTCCGGTGAACTCCTCCAGGACGCACCACACCTCCCCCCGTTCGGGACGCAGGACGGGGTCCACCCAGCGCAGTCCGCCGCCCACGGCGGAGACGGGGGTGAGCGGCCGGGGCGGCGTACCGGTGCCGGCGTCCGGCTCGTACGCGTACAGGCGCTGGTCGGGGAAGTGGCTGAAGACCACGAGCGGTCCCGCGCCGGGCCGGCCGGTGGCGGCCCAGGGCCGTCCCCCGTACTCGATCACCCGGCTGCGGACGTTCCAGGGTGCGGGCAGCACGCAGTCCTCCGTGCCGTCGGCCCGGCGCCGGACGAGGGCCCGCCGGCCGCCTTCGGCGGGACGGGGCGCCGTCCACCACAACTCCTCGCCCACGGTTCCGAGGTACTCGGGCCGCCCGTCGTGCGCGGCGGCCAGCGCGGCCGCGACCGGCGAGGGCCAGGTCCCGTACGGCGCCTCGGCCTTCGCCGCCCCGTCCCCGCTCACCGGTTCCCCTCCGGCACGGCCGCCCGTGACCGTCGCTCCTCCGCTCACGCCGGTCCCACCCCCGGTCATGGTCCTCATTCCCGCTTCCCCGCTTTCCGGCCTAGGCCGATGTCAGATAGTGGTCGAGCACGCGGACGCCGAAGTGGAGGGCGTCCACCGGGACCCGTTCGTCCACGCCGTGGAACAGGGCTCCGTAGTCGAGGCCCGGTGGGAGTCTGAGCGGCGAGAAGCCGTAGCCGGTGATGCCGAGCCGGGAGAACTGCTTGGCGTCGGTGCCGCCGGACATGGTGAAGGGCACCACGTGCCCGTCGGGGTCGAAGCGCTCGACGGCGGCCCGGAGCTTGGCGAAGGTCGGCGAGTCCACCGGCGCCTCGAGCGGCACCTCCCGGTGGTGGAACTCCCATCGGACGCCGGGCCCGGTGAGCCGGTCCATCGTCGTGGTGAACTCCTCCTCGCCGCCGGGCAGCATCCGCCCGTCCACGTAGGCCACGGCCTGGCCCGGGATGACGTTGACCTTGTACCCGGCCTCCAGCATCGTCGGGTTGGCGCTGTTGCGGACGGTCGCCTCCACGAGGGCGGCGGCCGGCCCCAGTTTGTCGAGCAGGAGGTCGACGTCGAGGTCCGGGGCGGCCGTGTCGACGTCGATGCCGTACAGGGCGGCGAGTTCCGTGAGGGCCGCGCGGACGGTCGTGGTGAGCCGGACCGGCCAGGTGTGCGCGCCGATCCGGGCGACGGCGGCGGCGAGCCGGGTCACCGCGTTCTC
>NZ_JAPSIW010000696.1 GCF_031178505.1 Streptomyces sp.
CCGTCATGAAGAACCACATGCCGAAGGAGCTGCACCCGCACAGCAGGATCCCGGCGTTGGCCGCCGTCACGGCCCGGTTGCGGAAGATGCCCAGCGGTACGAGCGGGGCGGCGGTACGGGCCTCCACGGCCACGAACACGGCGAGCAGCGCCGGGCCGCCGAGGAGCGGCAGCAGGGTCGCGGGGGCGGTCCAGCCGGTCAGTTCGGTCTGCACGACGCCGTACGCGAGGACGGCGAGGCCCGCCGTGACGAGGACGGCCCCGGGCAGGTCGAGGCGCCGGCCGCCGCCGGTGC
This sequence comes from Streptomyces sp., assembly GCF_031178505.1. GTDB lineage: Bacteria > Actinomycetota > Actinomycetes > Streptomycetales > Streptomycetaceae > Streptomyces > Streptomyces gulbargensis. The sequence goes on from NZ_JAPSIW010000696.1 coordinate 295, forward strand.
GGCTCTCGCGGAGCCACAGGACGGCGGCGGCGAGGACGAGGACGCCGACGGGCGCGTTGACGAGGAGGACCCAGCGCCAGGAGAGCAGGTCCACGAGCAGGCCGCCGACGAAGCCGCCCGCCGCTCCCCCGGCGGCGCCGACCGCCGTCCAGGTGCCTATCGCCCGGGTGCGGGCGGCCCCGGTGGGGACGGCGGAGGTGACGAGGGTGAGGGTCGCGGGCGAGAGCACGGCGGCGCCGAGGCCTTGCGCGGCGCGGGCCGCGATCAGGTAGGCGCCCTCGGGGGCGAGTCCGCCGACGACGGAGGCGGCGGTGAAGAGGCCGAGCCCGCCGAGGAACATCGCCTTGCGCCCGTAGAGGTCGGCGGCCCGGCCGCCGAGGAGCATGAAGCCGGCGAAGGCGATGGCGTAGGCGTTGAGCACCCACTGCAGCCCGAGCGGCGAGAGGCCGAGGTCGGCGCGCAGGGAGGGGAGCGCGACGTTCATGACGGAGACGTCGAGCACGACGAGGAACTGTCCCGCGCAGGCGACGAGGACGACGAGCCAGGGCCGTGGGGTACGGGCGGCGGCGGAAGCGGTGTCGGAGGGGTGTGCGGGGGTGGGGAGGGCCGTACCGGCCGGGTCGGTCTGCGGCATTCCGTCATGGTCGCAGACCCTCTCCGCCCCGTACATGCGACTTTGGTCCCGGGACCGGAGGCGGGGTGTCACGGACCGGCGGGGCCCGGCGTCCCGGGGAAGGACACCCGCCCGTGGAACGGGGGACGGCGCCGCGCCGCCGAGGGGCGGACACGGCGCGGCCCCGGAGGCGGTGGAGCCTCCGGGGCCGCGTGGTCCCGCTTCCGCCGCCGTCAGCGGAGGTGACCGCCGGCCGCCGCCCGTACGAAGGCGGTGAAGGCGGCGGGGGTGGCGAGGAAGGCCGGGCCTTCCGGGGCCTTGGAGTCGCGGACCGCGACGTGCGCGGAGAGGTCGGCGACCTCGACACACTGCCCGCCGGTGTCACCGCTGTGCGAGGACTTGCGCCAGGCTGCGGTGCCGAGCGGGGCGCACTCGACGCAGTTCCCGCCGGTGTCGGAGCTGTACGACGACTTACGCCAGCGCGCGCCCGTCAGGTTCAGGTCGGTCCCCATAGTGCTCCTCCATCACGCGGGCGATCCGTGCGGCCGATCCCTCCACCGAGAGGGCGGCTGCCTGGAGGTGATCGTAACGGAGCGAGCCCTCCCTGAAGGCGGCCGGATTGGCGGTCATATGGCCCTGCACGAAGTCCTCGGTGTAGACGAGATCGGGGTCGTCCTCGAACCGCAGCAGGTTGAACTCGCCGGGCAGCCCCGCATGAGCCCCGGCCTCGAAGGGGAGGATCTGGATCTTCACCCACTCCTTCTCCTGCATCCGCAACAGGTGGGCGAGTTGCTCCCGCATCACCTCCCGGCCGCCGATCTCCTGGCGCAGTACCGCCTCGCTCAGGACCACCCAGAGCAGGGGCGGCGTGTCCCGTTCCAGGATCCGCTGCCGTTCCATGCGGGCCGCCACCTTGGCGTCCAGGTCGCCCTCGGTCCGCACGCCCAGTACGGCGCGCGCGTACGCCTCCGTCTGGAGCAGGCCGACCACCAACTGCGGCTGGAACGAGGAGATGTACGCCGCCTTCGCCTCCATCTCCGCGTACGGCTGGAACCAGGTCGGGAGCTGGCACCGCAGCACCAGTCCCACCAGGCGCGAGAAGAGGCCGCCCGTCATCAACGCGGCGTCCAGTTGCTCGGAGAAACGCCTGGTGGGGACCTTCTTCGCCGTTTCTATCTGACCGACGAGCGAGCCCGTGCAGTAGAGGATCTTCCCCAGCTGCGGCTGGTTGAGTCCGGCCTCCTCCCTCAAACGGCGGAGTTCGGACCCGTAGTAGTCCAGCGGCGAGGCGCTGGGATCCAGGTCACGGATGTTGGCCACGGCGAGGTCACCCCCAAGCTCACGCGTCGAAGCGTTGCGTCCTGTCCGTAGCCGAGCGTAACCAGTTGACTCCATCCTGGTGGCATGAATCACGTAACTGACCTCCATCCTGCGGAGCTTGGGTCGAGCTACCGCATGGGGTTCACCGTGGGTGAGCACTCGGCCGGTCACATGCGTCGCATCCTGCGCATGTTCCTCACGCGTTGGGAACTCGACCGGCTGTCCGATTCCGCCGGGCTCGCGCTCACCGAGCTGGTGGCCAACGTCGTCCGGCACGTGCCGGACCGCCGCTGCTCGGTGCTCATCCTCCGCGAGCCGCACGGGCTGCGGGTGGAGGTCGCCGACGCCGTACCGGGAAGCCTCGTCGCCAAGGCCGCCGACCCGCTGGAGGAGGGCGGGCGCGGACTCGTGCTGGTGGAGGCCGTGACGGACCGCTGGGGGGTGGAGGAGACGGGCGGCGGGAAGACGGTGTGGTTCGAGTGCGACGCATGAGGCACGATGGGCGCCCGTACCCGCGTACCCGCCAGTAGGAGGACCTGCCCATGCCCGCCGAGCCCCGCCCCGAGATCCTTGCCGCCTTCGAGGCCGCGAAGGGATTCATGCCGGTCGGGGAAGGCCTCGCGCTGTACGGGGCGGCCACCGAGGCGGGGAAGCTCGGGCTGCCGCTCCTGGAGGTCGGCACCTACTGCGGGCGCTCCACGATCCTCCTGGCGGAGGCGGCCCGGGAGGCCGGCACGGTCGCGGTCACCGTGGACCACCACCGGGGCAGCGAGGAGCAGCAGCCGGGCTGGGAGTACCACGACCCGACCGTGGTCGACCCGGAGGTCGGCGTCATGGACACCCTGCCGACCTTCCGCAGGACCCTGCGCAAGGCGGGCCTGGAGGAGCACGTCATCGCCGTCGTCGGCCGGTCCCCGCAGGTCGCGAAGGTGTGGGCCGGGCAGCTCGGCCTCGTCTTCGTGGACGGCGGGCACACCGACGAGCACGCCTCCGGCGACTACGAGGGCTGGGCGCCGAAGGTCGCCCCGGGCGGCCTGCTCGTCATCCACGACGTCTTCCCCGACCCGGCGGACGGCGGCCAGGCGCCGTACCGCATCTACCTGCGCGCCCTGGAGTCGGGGGACTTCGAGGAGGTCTCGGTCACGGACTCGCTGCGGGTGCTGCGCCGCCGCTGAGGGCCGCTGCCCGGCCGGGCGTCCGGGCGGGACGGCCTCCACCCGCCCCCTCCACCCTTCACCGGTCGCGCACGGCGTCCACCGAACCCGCCGCCCGCGCACCGACCCGGTATCGAGCCGGTACCGAGCCGCCGGCCACCGGTACGGGATTTCGGCCCGCGCAGGGCCTAAAGTCGCGGGGTGCCGTACGACCACCTTCACCGCCGCCGGACCGCCCGCCGTCCCCTCGCCCTGGCGCTCACCGCCCTCACCTCCTGTGCCGTGCTCGCGGGCTGCGGCGCCGGGCAGGCCGCGC
>NZ_JAPSIW010000697.1 GCF_031178505.1 Streptomyces sp.
GGGCATGAGGGCTCCTCCTCCGTCGGCGATCCGCGCCCCGGCCGGGAGGAGGCGCGGTGAGCCGACTTCAGCACGGGAGGCTCGAGCCGTAGTGCAAGTAGCGACGACGGTGGGCGGGGCCGGTGCGTGCCGTCGGTGACGACAGCGTTGTCCGTCTAGGCGGTGGCCTGGATCTCGGCGTAGACCCTGGCGCCCCGGTCCTCGGCGATGTCCACCGAGGCCAGGACCGAGGGCAGGACGATGCTGGGGAGCAGGTGGCGCAGGAGGGCGTTGGCCCGGGCGGTGAGGTCGGAGTACTCGCTGAGCGCGTGGGACATGGACTGGACGCCCGCGTAGGAGCCGACCATGACGTCGGCGGTCTCGGCGGGCACCACGTGGGGGAGCAGCTCTCCCTGGCTGCGGGCCTTCTCCAGCCGTTCCCGGGTGACCTCGGCCCACTGGCGGAAGGGTCCGGTGCGGTCGAACTCCGTCGAGAGCTGGTCCATGGTCAGCCTGACGGCCGCCCGCACCATGGGGTCGTTCTGGAGCCGGTGGGTGTGGAGCATGACGACGTCGACGACTTCCTGGGTCTTGGACTGCCGGTCGGGGACGACGAAGTCGCGGTTCTGGCTGGCGAGGACCTCCTGGGCGAGCTCGTCCTTCGAGGGGAAGTGGAAATAGAGAGCGCCCTTGGTCACGCCTGCCTTGGAGAGGATGTCGGCGATGGTGGCGGCTTTGTACCCACGCTCGTTGAAGACCGTCGCCGCGGCCAGCATGATGTTCCGACGCGTACGGATCGCCCGTTCCTGTGCTGCCACGTTGCCCTCCAGCTGTTCGACGAGCCCTTGGAAGGCTTCGCATACAAACCGTCTAGTTCGTATTTTAACGTCAGCGGGCGTATCGCCAAGACGTGCGCGTCGGTAACTTCGGTTCCGACAGGCGATGACCGGCCGTTCGGGGTGGGGGCGACGTGGTGATTCTGGTGACCGGTGCCACCGGAACGGTGGGGAGAGAGGTGGTCCGCCGGCTGCAGGCCGACGCGGAGGTGCGCGTCCTCACGCGTGATCCGGCTCGCGTGACCGGTGCCGGACGTATAACGGTCGTCCGGGGGGACTACGGTGACGCGTCGTCACTGCGGGCGGCTCTGCACGGGGTGAGCAGCGCGTTCCTCGTCACGACGGTGGTGGGCGGGGATCAGGACGCGCGTTTCGTGCGGGCCGCCGCGGACGCGGGTGTGGAGCACGTGGTCAAGCTGTCGGCGGCCGCCGTCGAGGACCCGGCGGCCAACGACCTGATCACCCGCTGGCAGCGGGAGAGCGAGCAACTGCTGCGTTCCTCGGGCCTGGCCTGGACCCTGTTGCGACCCCGTTCGTTCATGTCCAACAGCCTCGCCTGGGCGGCGGACATCCGGACCGAGGGCGTCGTGCGCGATCTGTACGGCGAGTCCCCCAACGCCTGCGTCGACCCCGGGGACATCGCTGAGGTCGCGGTACGGGCGCTCACCCGCCCCGGGCACGCCGGTCGCGCGTACCTGCTCACGGGCCCCGAGGCCGTCACCGCGGTCGAGCGGACGGCCCAGCTCTCGTCCCTGCTGGGCCGTCCGCTGCGCTTCGAGGAGCTGGGGCCGGATCAGGCCCGGTCCCGGTGGAGCCGGCGGCATCCGCCGGCCGTGGTGGAGGCACTGCTGCAGAGCGCCCTGCGGCAGCGGCGGGGGGCCAAGGCTCAGGTGGACGAGACCTTCGCCGGCGTCGTCGGCAGGTCTGCTCGGACGTTCGGCCAGTGGGCGGCCGACCACGTGACGAGTTTCTCCGGACGGTGACGGGACGGTGGGGCGGTGCGAGGGGTGTCAGGCGTCCGCCGCCGTCACGGCGCAGGTGAAGACGGTCTCGCCGCGCTGGCGTCCCGTGACGTGGACGGTCGTGAGGCCGGGGCTCTCCGTGCCGCCCGGGGCGGCCTCGATCACGCAGGGGATGTCCAGCTCGGCGTACTGCCGGAGTTCGCTGGTGAGGCCCAGCGGCAGCAGGGAGGTCCTTCCCAGGGCCCCCGCCGCCGCCTGTCGGGCGGCCTCCAGGAGCACCATCCCGGGGACGTGGTCACCGGGATGGTCGAAGAGGACGGGGTGCTGGGTGTCCAGCCGCAGTTGCCAGCGGTTCGGCTCCTCGGTGGGGGAGAGCACCACATCGGCGGGGGACATGCGTCCCACGCTCTGTGGGGCGACCGGAGCCGTCAGCGGCACGGGGCGGTGATCGTCGGCGAACACGTGCGCCGGGCGCAGCCGCCGGTAGACGGTGGGGGAGACGCAGGAGAAGGAGAAGACGCCGGTCGCCGCGGTGTGGCCGTCGCGGCGCACGACCGCCTCGTAGCGCAGGGCGGCGAGCCGGCCCCCGCGCATCTTGATGTCCTCGCAGGTCACCTCGAGGTCGAGGGAGGCGGGCGCCTGGTGGATCATCAGGTGGCGCGGGTCCACTCGGAGGCTGAGGTCGTGCAGCAGGTAGTGGTGCCCGAAGGGGACGCCGAACTCGGCGTGGCCGAGGAGGGACCCGACCTGACGGATCGTTTCAGCGGCGATGAGAGGGTCGTGGTACCGGCCGTCGATCGGGGTGAAGAAGCTGTGGCCGCGCGGCCACTGGGCGGCCACTCTGAAACGCGACTCGTCCACGCGCTCCCAGTCGGTGAGCATGACCTCGGCGACGGCGGCGCGGTGCACCAGCTCCTTGGGAACGGTCGTGGTGAGGTTCGGGTAGCGGAAGAGGCTGGGCCTGAACCGCGGGGTGCCGACGGACAGTTCGGGCTCCTGGCCGACCGCCGGGTGTGTTGCGGGGAACGCGCTGGTAGCCATTTTTCCCCCTGCGAATGGGCGTAACGAAAGCGCTCCGTCCGCCGTCGGTGGCGGACGTGATGAAAGATAGGGACCGCCCGGTTTGATTTCTAGGGGAACCGACCCCTCCGACAAGCCGCTCTTGGAGGCCGTCCTTCCGGAAGTCGTCCCTCCTCCCGGCACCCTGCTCTGTTGTCCGAAACGGGCCTCCTTTCGATCATGGGGCCGGCCCGCGCGGTCTCAAGCGGAAGTGGAGCGCTTCTGTAGCGCGGTGGCGGACGGTGGCCGCACGTCGAGAGGAGGGGACATGGCCGAACCGGACCAGGTCGAGCCCGCTTTGCGGATCGAGCGCGGACGTGCCAGCGCCGAGGAACTGGCCGCGGTCACCGTCGTGCTGTACTCGCTGATGGTCGGCCGGGGCGACGAGGAGGGCGCGCAGGAGCTTCCCGGGATTCCCCAGTGGCGGCCCGAACGGTCCACCGCGGTCTACCGGTCCCCCTATTGCTGGCGGTAGGCCGGCACCGCATCTTCCATGGCTGATTCCTGTGCGCGCCAAGCTCCCGGTAGCAAAACCGCATAGATGGTTTGTTACGGTGAAGCCATCGACCGGGCCGCGCCATGAGGGAGGGACAAATCGTGACGATACTCAATGACATTCCTCAAGTGGCGCCCCTCGCGGAGCCGACGGACGCGCGCGGGCGGGTGGCCGAGCTGCACGGTGTGCGTGCGCAGGCACTGGCCGGGCCGAGCGAGAAGGCGACGGCGGCGCAGCACGCCAAGGGCAAGCTGACCGCGCGGGAGCGGATCGAGCTGCTGGTGGACCCGGGGTCGTTCCGGGAGGTCGAGCAGTTGCGGCGGCACCGGGCGACCGGGTTCGGGCTGGAGGCCAAGA
>NZ_JAPSIW010000698.1 GCF_031178505.1 Streptomyces sp.
CCTCGCCGTGATCATGATCGGCTTCTACCTGACCTGCGGTCTCTTCGTCTTCGTGGTGCTCGGCGCGCTGCTCAGGCTGGTCGCCGGGATCAACATCTGGACACTCCTGAAGTACCTGGGCCGCGAGTTCCTGCTGATCCTCTCCACCTCCTCGTCCGAGTCGGCGCTGCCCCGCCTCATCGCGAAGATGGAACACCTGGGCATCAGCAAGCCGGTCGTCGGCATCACCGTGCCGACCGGCTACTCCTTCAACCTCGACGGCACCGCGATCTACCTGACCATGGCCTCCCTCTTCGTCGCCGAGGCCATGGGGGACCCGCTCTCCGTCGGCGAGCAGATCTCCCTCCTCGTCTTCATGATCATCGCTTCGAAGGGCGCGGCCGGCGTCACCGGCGCCGGGCTCGCCACCCTCGCGGGCGGCCTCCAGTCGCACCGGCCCGAGCTCGTGGACGGCGTGGGCCTGATCGTCGGCATCGACCGCTTCATGAGCGAGGCCCGCGCCCTCACCAACTTCGCGGGCAACGCGGTCGCCACGGTGCTGGTCGGCACCTGGACGAAGGAGATCGACAAGGAGCGGGTGGCCGAGGTGCTGGCCGGCCGTGCCCCCTTCGACGAGAAGACCCTCGTCGACGACCACGCCCCGGCGCCGGCCGCGGACCGGGCGGCCGAGGAGGGCGAGGAGCGGGCCCGCGCGGGCGTCTGACCCGCCGGGCCGTGGCCGCCGTCCTCCCGTTCCCGGGCCTTGAGCCGGATCCGGGCCCGGGAGGACGGCCCGCTCGGTCTTCAGGGGTACGGCGCCGGGCGCCGCGGCCGTACGCGCACGGCTCGGGGCCCGCCTCGCGTCCGGCACACCCCTCGCTCGTACGCCCTCACCCGACCGGCAGTGAGCCCTCCAGGGCGCTCAGCTCCTCCGCCGACAGCTCCAGGGCCGCCGCGCCCGCCGAGTCGCGGGCGCTCTCCGGGCGGCCGGCGCCGGGGATCGGCAGGACCGTCGCGGAGCGGGACAGGTGCCAGGCCAGCGCCACCCGCTGCGGGCTCACCCCCCGGGCCCGGGCCACCCGGTGGAAGGCCCCGAACGCCGCGTCCTCCTCCTGGGCCGAGGCGCCGTCGAGCGAGCTGCGCGAGATGCCGCCCAGCGGGCTCCACGGCAGGAACGCCAGGCCGAGTCCGGCGCAGAGCCGCAGCTCTGGCTCGCTGTCCCGGACGGCGGGGGAGTAGCGGTTCTGCACGGAGACCAGGCGGTCGCCGAGGATCTCCCGGGCGAGCAGGATCTGTCCGGTGTCCACGTTCGAGATCCCGGCGAGCCGGACGGTGCCGGCGTCCAGCAGCTCCCGGATCGCGCCGAGCGACTCCGCGTACGGTACGGCCGGGTCCGGCTTGTGCAGCTGGTAGAGGCCGATCGCCCCGCCGCCCAGGCGCCGGGCCGAGGCCTGAGCCGCCCGCCGCAGGTGCCCGGGCCGGCCGTCGACCGTCCAGCCGCCGTCGTCCGTGCGGCCCCGGCCGCCCTTCGTGGCGACCAGGACGTCGTCGGTGTTCCCGCCGTACGCGGCGAGGGCGCGGGCCACGAGCACCTCGCCCTCGCCGGGGTCGCCGCCCGGCGGGTGGTAGGAGTCGGCGGTGTCGAGGAGCGTGACGCCCGCGTCCAGGGCCGCGTGGACGGTGGCGAAGGCCCGTGCCTCGTCCGGCCGGCCCTCGATGGAGAGGGGCATGGTGCCGAGGCCGACGGCCCCGACCCGGACGTCGCCCAGCATGCGGTGACGCATCAGCGGATTCCCCCGACGGTCTCGGCAACGGCCTGGGCGAGCCAGTCGGAGGAATGCGAGAAGGCATAACCGAGGGCCGTCGCCCGGGAGTTGTCCATGGCGTAGGAGCGGGCGAAGGAGAACGGCGAGACCTCGCCGACCTCCACCTCCCGGAAGACGGTCCGGCCGCCCACCCGGCGCTCGATCTCCGCACAGAGGTCGGCGGTGGTGAGGGGGCCGTGGGAATGCGCGTTCACCGGGCCGGTGAATTCAGCCTCCGCCGCCCAGGCGAGGAACGCGGCGATCTCCTCCACGTGCACATAGGTCGCCGGGTGGTTCACCACCGGGACGGCGATCGGCTCCCCGGCCCGCACGCGCCGCACGTAGTGGTCGAGCCGGCCGGTGAAGTCGTCCGCGCCGCCCAGCACGTGGGCGACCCGCACCGAGGCCCAGGCGAACGCCGTCCCGTCCGCGAAGACCGCCTCCGCCTGCCGCTTCCCCTCCCCGTAGTGCGCGTCCCGGAACTCCGGGTCCTCCCAGGGCAGTCCCGTGTCCACCGTGACCGCGCGCAGGTCGAGCACGTCCTCGGTGACCGGAACCGCCGAGTCCTCGTACTCGTACACCTCCACCGTCGAGGTCATCACATAGCGGCGGGTCCGGGTGGCGAAGACCCGCCGGGCGATCTCCGCCTGGCGCGGTGTGTAGCAGACCTGGTCCAGGACGACGTCGAAGAAGCGGCCCGTGAGAGCGGAACGCAAGGACGCCTCGTCATCGCGGTCGGCGACGAGGAGTTCCGCTCCCTCCGGTGTTCCGGAAGAACCCCGGTTGAGCACCGTGACCCGGTGCCCGGAATTCCCGAGAAGCGTGACGAGCCGCTTTCCGAAATAGCGGTTCCCGCCGATGACCAGTACGTCCATGAAATCCAACTCCCTTGTGCGGTGCCTCAAGTGTTACGTTGACCGCTCGCCGCTTGAAGGGGGAGACATGGGAGTTCGGGCCGCCGCGCCGAAAGAACCACGGCATCAGCGGTCAGCCGCCGAGGAAACGCCGGTGGGCGCCGTGGACGCGATCGACCGGCAGATCCTCGGCATCGTGCAGACCGACGGAAGGATCAAGCTGAGCGAGCTCGGCCGCCGGGTCCGTCTCAGCCCCGCGGCCGTCACGGAACGGCTGCGCCGCCTGGAGGCGTGCGGGGCGATCACCGGCTACGGCGCCCACGTCTCCCCGGCCCGGCTCGGCTACGGGATCCAGGCCTTCGTCCGGGTCAACCCGCACGCCGGTTACAGCCTGCGGCACCCGCGGGCCCTGGAGCTGACCGGTCGCCCGGAGATCCTGGAGGCGCACCACGTGGTCGGCGAGGACTGCTGGATCCTCAAGGTCGCCGTCACGGACACCGCGCACCTGGAGGAGATCCTGGAGCAGACCTCGCGGCTCGGCCGGACGACGACCTCCGTCGTCCTCTCCTCTCCGGTCGAGCGCAGGACGATTCTGCCGCCCGGGCCCGGAGCGGGCGCCTCCGCCTGACCCCGCCCCTCCGCCCTTGCCCTGACGTCGACGTCAAGGCCTACGGTCGGGACATGCGCATCGGAGAACTGGCCGAGCGGGCCGGAACGACCACGCGGACCCTGCGGTACTACGAGTCCCGTGGTCTCCTGACCGCCCGGCGTACGGAACAGGGGCACCGCACCTACGACGAGGCCGACCTTCGGCTCCTGCGGCAGATCCGGACCCTGCGGGACTTCGGCTTCGAGCTGGAGGAGACGCGGCCGTTCGTGGAGTGCCCGCGGGCGGGCCATCCGGCCGGCGACGCGTGCCCGGCCCCGATCGCGGTCCACCGGCGCAAGCCCGACGAGCTGGACGGGCTCATCGAACAGCTCCGGACCGTGCGCGCCCAGGTGGGCGCCCAGCTGCTGCGGGCCGAGGCGGAACTCCCGCACGGCCCG
>NZ_JAPSIW010000089.1 GCF_031178505.1 Streptomyces sp.
CCGCCCGAACCGCCGTACTCCTCCGGGACCGTGAGTCCGAGGAAGCCGAGGTCGCCGAGCTTCTTCACGATGCCCCGGTCGACCTCCTCCGCCCGGTCCCAGGCGACCACGTGCGGGGCGACCTCACGGGCGACGAAGTCCGCGGCGAGCCGCCGTACGGCCTCCTGCTCCTCGCTCAGCTCCAGATTCACGCCGCACCACCCCTCCTCGGGCTCCGCCCGGTTTTAATTACCACTGCTAGTTTTCAGTGCCAGGCCTACTATGTGCGCCATGGCCCGACCGCGCAAGCCCCTGCTCAGCCGCGACCGCATCGTCGAGACGGCGGGATCGCTCGTGGACGCGGAGGGGCTCGCCGCGCTGTCCACCCGCCGCCTGGCGGCCGAGCTGGGGGTCAGCGGCCCCTCGCTCTACAACCACTTCCGCACCAAGGACGAGATCCTGGACGCGGTCGCGGACGCGGTGAGCGCCAAGATCGACCTGTCGATGTTCGAGGAGACGGACGGCCGCGACTGGCGGACGGCCCTGCACGACTGGGCGGTCTCCTACCGGGCCGCCCTCGCCGACCACCCGCACATCGTGCCGGTCCTCGCCCAGGGCCCGGGCCGCCGCCCGGCGGGCCTGCGGGTCGCGGACGCGGTCTTCGGCGCGATGGTCCGGGCCGGGTGGCCGCCCGCCCAGGCCACGTACATCGGCGCGCTCATGCGGTACTTCGTGACCGGCTCCGCGCTCGGCTCCTTCGCCCGGGGCTTCGTCGACGACGAGACCGCCTACGACCCGGCCGACTACCCGCACCTCGGCCAGGCGCATCTCCTCGCCGAGCACCGGCAGAAGGTGGACGAGGGTGCCTTCCAGACGGGCCTGCGGGCCCTGCTCGACGGGCTCTCGGCGCAGTACGCGACGCTGGACCGGGCGCGGACGCGCACGGCCAGGGGGGACTGACGCCCCCGCCCGCCGGGTACCCGGCGCACGACGCTTCGGCCGGCGCCGAGGCGTGGATGCGGGCCCCTGGGGCCCCGGGAGCAACCTCGCCGCCTTCGCGGCGCTTTTTCGCGGACGAGACCCGGGCCGCGTTCCCCTCCGCCCTCCTCCCGACGGACGCGCCTGGACCGCCGGGGAACTCGCCTCGGGTCCGAGCGGGCGGTGAAGGTGACACCCGTGGGTGAGCGCGCGCTCCGGGAGGCCCCGGGCGTGGATCCGGCGATATTGCGGTGAGCGCCGCACGGTCCGCCCTCTACGGTCGGGGCATGCAGAAGCGAACCTCCCGTCTCGCGCTCGCCGCCGCCGGTGTCACCGTCGTCCTGTGGGCCTCCGCCTTCGTCTCCATCCGCAGCGCGGGGACGGCCTACTCCCCCGGCCCCCTCGCCCTCGGCCGGCTGCTCGCCGGCGCCCTGGTGCTGGGGGCCGTGCTCCTGATCCGGCGGGAAGGGCTGCCGCCGAGGGCCGCGTGGCCCGGCATCCTGGTCTCCGGCCTGCTCTGGTTCGGCGGCTACATGGTGGTCCTGAACTGGGGCGAGCAGGAGGTCGACGCGGGCACGGCGGCGATGGTCGTCAACGTCGGACCGCTCCTCATCGCGCTCCTCGGGGCCCGCTTCCTGCGGGAGTCACTGCCGCCCCGGCTGCTCGCGGGCATGGCGGTCTCCTTCGCGGGCGCCGTGGCCGTGGGCCTGTCGATGTCCGGCGAGGGGCGCGCCTCGGTCCTGGGCGTGGCGCTGTGCCTGCTCGCGGCGGTGGCGTACGCGGGCGGGGTGGTGGCGCAGAAGCCGGCGCTCGCCCACGGCAGCGCCCTCCAGGTGACCACCTTCGGCTGCCTGGTGGGCGCCGTGGCCTGCCTGCCGTTCGCGGGCCGGCTGATCGAGGAGGCGGGCCGCGCGCCGCTGCCGGCCACCCTGAACATGCTCTACCTCGGCGTCTTCCCGACCGCGCTGGCGTTCACGACCTGGGCCTACGCCCTGGCCCGTACGACCGCCGGCCGGATGGGGGCGACGACCTACGCGGTACCGGCCCTGGTGGTCCTGATGGCCTGGGCGTTCCTGGGCGAGCTGCCCGGGCCGCTGACGCTCCTGGGCGGCGCGCTGTGCCTGGCGGGGGTGGCGGTCTCCCGGTCGCGGCCGGCCGGGACGGGGGCGGCGGCCCCGTCCCGTACCCCCGAGGCGTCCTCCGGGCCGGGCGGCCGGCGGGAGTCCCGCACCCGCTGACCGCCCGGGCCGGTTCGCCGGCCCGCCGGTTCGTCAGTCCGGGAAGACCACCAGGGCGCGGCCGCCCCTGCCCGCGAGCATGTTGGTGAAGGCGCCGGGGATGCCCTCCAGCGAGATGCGTTCGGTGACCAGGGCACCGAGGTCGAGTCGGCCGGCCCGGATGTGGCCGGCGAGGACCGGGAGGTCCTCGGCCGGGTCGGAGTTGCCGTAGACGCAGCCGCTCAGGGTGCGGCCCCAGTGGAAGATTTCCAGGGCGTTGAAGGTGACCTGCTGGTCCTTGCCGCCGATGCCGACGACGGTGGTCCGTCCGCCGCGCCGGGTGGAGTCCCAGGCGGTACGGATGGTGGTGGCGCGGCCGACGCACTCCACGGCCACGTCGACGCCGTGACCGCCGGTCAGCTTCCGTATCTCGCGGGCGGTGGTGTCGGAGGCGACCACGTACGCGGTCGCCCCGGCCGCCCGGGCGAGGGCCTCCTTCTCCGGGGAGACGTCCACGGCGACGATGGTGGAGGCCCCGGCGACCCTGGCCGCCTGGAGGGTGGCGAGGCCCACGCCGCCGACGCCGAAGACGGCGACGGTCTCGCCCTCGCGGACCTTGGCCGAGTGGTGGACGGCGCCCCAGCCGGTGAGGACGGCGCAGCCGAGCAGCGCCGCGTCGGTGAGCGGCACCCCGTCGGGGACGGGCAGCACGCACTTCGCGGCGACGACCGTCTCCTCGGCGAAGGCGGCGACGTTGAGGCCGGGGTGGAGTTCGGTGCCGTCGGCGGTACGGGCGTGGACGGCGCCCGCCCCGGTCAGCGCGTCGGCGCAGAGCCAGACCTCGCCGAGGGAGCAGGGGTGGCAGGAGCCGCAGGACGGCGCCCAGTTGAGGACGACTCCGTCGCCGGGGGCGACGTGCGTGACGCCCTCGCCGACGGAGACGACGGTGCCCGCGCCCTCGTGGCCGAGGACGGCGGGGACCGGCAGGCGCATGGTGCCGTTGCAGAGCGAGAGGTCGGAGTGGCAGACCCCGGCGGCGGCGAGCCGGACCCGGACCTGGCCGGGGCCGGGCTCGGGGAGTTCGACGTCGGTGATCTCCAGGGGGGCGCCGACGGCGGGCAGGACGGCGGCGCGGACGGTGCTCGTGCCCGTACGGGTACGCGTGCTCGTACTGGTGCTCACGTGCGGTGCTCCTCGGTTCAGAACTGGAGGGACTTGGTCTGGAGGTACTCGGCCAGGCCGTGCGCGCCGAGTTCCCGGCCGACGCCCGACTGCTTGTACCCCCCGAAGGGGGCCAGCGGGTTGAAGCGGCCGCCGTTGATGTCGACCTGACCGGTCTCCATGCGGCGGGCGAAGGCGACGGCCTCCTCCTCGTCGCCCCAGACGGCGCCGGCGAGTCCGTAGACGGTGCCGTTGGCGAGGGCGAGGGCGTGCTCCACGTCCTCGTACCGGAGGATCGACACGACCGGGCCGAAGATCTCCTCCTGGGCGATCGTCATCTCGGGGGTGACGTCGGCGAAGACGGTCGGGGAGACGTAGTAGCCGGTCGCCAGCGGGGCCCGGGGGCCGCCGGTGACGAGCCGGGCGCCCTCGGCGACGCCCTTCTCGATGTAGCCGCGCACGCGTTCGCGCTGGGCGGCGTTGACGAGCGGGCCGAGGCGCTCGCCGGGGACGTACTTCGCGGCGGCCGCGGCGGCGAGCGCCACCGCCTCCTCGTACCGCTCCGCGGGGACCAGCATCCGGGTCCAGGCGCTGCACGTCTGACCCGCGTTGGACATCACGTTGGCGATGCCGGTGGCGACCGCCCGGGCGAGGTCGGCGCTCGGCAGGATCACGTTGGCGGACTTGCCGCCGAGTTCGAGGGCCACCCGCTTCACGGCCCCGCCGGCGAGGGCGCCGATGCGGCGGCCGACGGCGGTCGAGCCGGTGAACGAGATCAGGTCGACGTCCGGGTGTTCGGCGAGGGCCTGGCCGGCGACCGTGCCGAGGCCGGTGACCAGATTGAAGACGCCGGCGGGCAGTCCCGCCTCGTGCACGGCCTCGGCGAAGAGCTGGGCGGTGAGCGGGGTGTCCTCGGCGGGCTTGAGGACGGTGGTGCAGCCGGCGGCGAGGGCCGGGGCGACCTTGGCCACGATCTGGTGCAGCGGATAGTTCCAGGGCGTGATCGCGGCGACGACGCCCACCGGCTCGGAGAGGACGGTGGAGTTGCCGACCTTCTCCTCGAAGGGGTGGGTGGCGGCGAGTTCGGCGTACGAGCCGGCCACGGCGATCGGCAGTCCGGTGTGGACGGCGGCGGCCAGCTTGGGCGGCGCGCCGAGCTCGGCGGTGACGGTGGCGGCGATCTCGTCTGCGCGGGCGGCCAGCACGTCGCGCAGGGCGGCGATCCGGGCGGCGCGGTCCGCGGGCGGCGTGGCGGCCCAGCCGGGGAGCGCTGCGCGGGCGGCGCGGACGGCGGCGTCGACGTCCTCGGCGGTGCCGGCCGGGACGTGGGCGATGACCTGCTCGTCGGCCGGGTTGATCACCGGGATCGTGCCCGTGGTGGCCGCGGGGCGCCACTCCCCGTCGATGTACAGCGCGTCGTGGGCCTTCATCCGCTTCCCTCTCCCTCACCCCGCCGACCGGTTCGGCGCCGTCGCCCCAAACTAGCGCTGTTAGTTTTTAGGCGCCAGGGGTTCCGGGAGTGCCCCGGGTCTCATCGCCGGGGCGGTCGCGGGCATGACGGGCCCCCGGCACCCCGCCGATCGTGCCGGTACGGGCCCGCGCCTGTCCACGGCCGATCCGGACAGTGGTACGGCCCCGGAACTGGCCTCTTCCGCCTTGCCCGCGCGCCGGGCGCGCGGTGAGGCCGCAACCGGGGGCGCCCCCGGGCGGGCAGCGGCCCGGCGCCGGGGGTCAGATGGTGCGGGAGATGTCGGTGAGGTGGGCGAAGACCACGATGTTGGCCTCGTAGCCGGTCTTGCGGTCGAAGGTGCCCCCACAGGTGAGCAGCCGCAGTTCGGGGCGGCCGGTCGCTCCGTACACCTCCTTGTCGGGGAAGTCGTCCTTGGCGTACGTACGGACGCGGTCGACCGTGAAGACGGCGACACGGCCGTCCGCGCGGGCGACCCGGACGGTGTTGCCGGGGCTGAGCGCGTTCAGGTTGAGGAAGACGGCGGGGCCGGTCCGGGTGTCCCGGTGGCCGACCACGACGGCGGTGCCGCGCTCCCCCGGCGAGGCGCCCTTGGCGTACCAGCCGACGACCCGGGGGTTGTCGACCGGCGGGGTGGCGAGCCTGCCCGCCGCGTCCAGTCCGAGGTCGGTCACCGGCGCCTCGACGGTGATGGCCGGGACGGCCACGGTGGTGGGACGGGACCGGGGAAGCGGCGCGGGCGGCGGGGACGGCCGCGGGGTGGGCGCCGCGGAGCCCGGGCGGGGCTTCGCCTTGTGGTCGGCGGCCGGGCCGCCGCCCCTGGGGGCCGGGGCCGTGGCGGTGTTCCCGGGGGCGGAGCCGGCCGTGCCGCCGTCCGCCGGGGCCGCGGCCCCGGCCGGCCCGGCGGCACCGCCGGGCACGGCCGGGCCGGTGGCGAGGGCCGGGCCGGCCGGCTCGTCGTCACCGGCCCACCAGATGCCCCCGGTCACCAGGACGAACGTCACCGTCACGGTCCTGGTGAGCCGGAGGAGCCGCCGTTGCCGGCGCGTGAGGCGTGACCTACGCCGCGCCATCGTTGCGGCGGCGCGCACGGCGGATCAGGACCAGGCCGGCCGTGCCGGCGAGGCCGGCGGCGACGGCCGCGCCCACGCCGAAGGTGCTGGAGTCCTCGGCGGCGAGCTCCGCGCTGCCGCCGCCGCCCGCGCCGACCGGGCCGTGCGGGGGCTTGTGGTGGCCGCCGCCGTTGTTCCCGCCGTTGTGGCCGGGCGGGTTGGTCATGTCGTCGCAGTCGACCCGGAAGACCTTGCTCTTCTTGGCGCCGAGCTGGCCGGCCCAGGTCCACTCGACCTTGTACATGCCGTCGGGGAGCTCGATGTCCGGCGTGAAGCCGTTGCCCATGGGGTCGACGGTGACGACGCCGGTCTTGACGGTGCCGCCCTTCGGAGGCTGCGGCGTGATGTTCCAGTTGAGGAGCTGGAGGCCGTCGAAGCCCAGCGCGGAGATGTAGAAGGTGCAGACCTTGGACTCGTTGCGCTGGTCGGTCTCCAGCGTCCGGGGCGGCTCGTCGGGGCGCCCGGCGTGGTGGATCTTGACGTCGCCGTTGTCACCCGGGGCGGCGAGAGCGGCGGGGGCGCCGGAGAGGGCGAGGCCGCCGAGGGTGAGGGCGGCCGCGGCGGCCGTCAGGGGCCGGGAGATGCGAACGGACATACGGGTTCCTCCGGGAGGATGGTGTCGGATATTTCAACCGATAATCCGACTATCCGTCATGTCCCGGGCGCGGTCGGTGGCGACATGCGCGACGCGGCGCGCATGTCGCCCGTCCGGCCCATGCGGCCTACGGCCCGGCCCCGACCCGGCGACGGGCGGCGGACCGGGCCGGGGCGCGGTGTCGTACGGCGCTAGACGATGCCGAGGAGGACGGCCGCCGCCAGGACCACCAGGGAGGTCAGCGCCGCCCACTTCACCGTGAACCGGGTGTGGTCGCCGAACTCCACCTTCGCCATGCCGACCAATACGTACACCGCCGGCACGAGCGGGCTCGACATGTGCAGGGCCTGGCCGACCAGGGAGGCCCGGGCGATCTCCAGCGGGGACACGCCGTGCGCCGCGCCGGCCTCGGCGAGGACGGGCAGGACACCGAAGTAGAAGCCGTCGTTCGACATGAAGTACGTGAGCGGCAGGCTCAGCAGACCGGTGACCAGGGCCATGTGCGGGCCCATGCCCTCCGGAATGGCGCCGACCAGCCAGTCGGCCATGTGCTTCACCATGCCGGTGCCGGTCAGGACACCGGTGAAGACGGCGGCGGCGAAGACCATGCCGGCCACGTTGAGGACGTTGTCGGCGTGGGCGGCGATCCGCGCCTTCTGGTCGGCGGGCCGCGGGTAGTTGACGGTGAGCGCGAGAGCCGCGCCGAGCAGGAACAGCACGGGGATCGGCAGCAGTTCCAGGATCATCGCGGCGAGCAGGGCCACCGTGAGACCGGCGTTGAACCAGTACAGCTTCGGGCGGAGCGTCGCGCGGTGCGGGTCGAGGCCCTGGAAGCCCTCGTCCTCACCCGGGCGGGGGCCGTCGGCGGCGCCGTCCGCCGCGCCCGTACCCGTACCGGAGGAGGAGCCGGCACCGGACAGGGACCCCGTGCCGGCGACGGCCCCGGGCCGCTTGACGAGGTCCACGCCGCCGCCCGCCGTCACGAGGACGGTCCCGCTCTCCGGGGCCAGGGCCTCGTCCAGGGTGAGGAAGCCGATGCGCCTGCGCTCCCGGCGGCCGAGGACGTACGCGAGGGCGACGACGAAGACCAGGCCGGCGGCCAGGGCGGGGATCATCGGGACGAAAATGTCGGCGGCGTCCAGCTTGAGCGCGGTCGCGGCGCGGGCCGTGGGGCCGCCCCACGGGAGGGTGTTCATGACGCCGTTGGCGGTGGCCGCCACGCCGGTCATGACGACGAGGCTCATGCCGAGCCGCTTGTAGAGCGGGTACATCGCCGAGACGGTGATCATGAAGGTGGTGGAGCCGTCTCCGTCCAGGGAGACGATCGCGGCCAGCAGCGCCGTCCCCACGACCACCCGCACCGGGTCGGCCTTGCAGAAGCGCAGGATGGCCCGGACGATCGGGTCGAAGAGGCCGACGTCGATCATCACGCCGAAATAGACGATCGCGAACATCAGCATGGCGGCCGTCGGGGCCAGCTTGCCGACGCCTTCGATGACGTAGTCGCCCAGCTGGGCGCCCTGCCCGACCGCCACACAGAAGAGGGCGGGAATCAGCACGAGCGCCGCGATCGGCGACATCTTCTTCATCATGATCAGGACCAGAAAGGTCGCGATCATGGCGAAGCCGAGGACGGTCAGCATGGAGGACACCTCACGTTCACCCTTGAACTGCCGCCGAGCGGCGGTCCGGATGACCGTAGGTGCCGCCTTCCGCCGTCAGCAAGACGTCGAGGCGTGAGCAATACGAGCAAAACCCCAGGTCACACGAGGGGTACCGACTGCGCCTCGGGCAGCGGCGCCACCGTGACGGGGAAGCCGTTGAGGACGGCGGTGCCGGAGAGCGGGTCGAGCCGAGAACCGTCGAGCAGCTGGTTGACGTTGACCCCGGGGCGGCTCGCCGCCACCGTGAGCCGGGTGCCGGGCCGGTCGTGACCCCAGCCGTGCGGGAGGCTGACCACCCCGGTGCGCACCTCGTCGGTGATCTCCACCGGTACGTCGAGATGGCCCCCGTCCCCCGTGATCCGCGCGAGGCCGCCGTCGGTCAGCCGTAGCCGGGCCGCGTCCTCGGGGTGCACCTGGAGGACGCAGCGGTTCGAACCTCCGCCGAGCGCCGGGGTGTTGTGCAGCCAGGAGTTGTTGGAGCGCAGATGACGGCGCCCCACGAGCCGGAGCGTGCCGGGGTCCGGTACGGCGTCGAGCGCGGCGCGCAGCCGGGGCAGATCGGCGGCGATCGGGGCGGGGAGGAGTTCGACGCGCCCGCTACGGGTCCTGAGGAGCTGCGGGAGGCGCGGCTCGAGCGGGCCGAGGTCGATGCCGTGCGGGTGCGCGCGCAGCTCGTCGAGGGTGAGGCCGTACGGGCCGAGCCGGAGCATCAGGTCGAGCCGGCGCTCCGGCCCCGAGGCACCGGTGAGCCCGGCGGCGAACTGCGCGGGATCGGCCCCGTGGGCGGGTGAGTGCTCCTGGGTGACCGCCTTGGCGAGGAGGCTGTCGATGGCGAGCTCGTCCACGGTGGAGGGCGGGGCCCCGTGCATGCCGGAGACGGCGAGGATCAGCCGCGCGTGGATCTCGCACTCGTCCATGCGGCCCGCTTCGAGGGGGACGGCGGCCGGCGTGTGGCGGACCTGGTTGCGGACGGCGAAGCCGTTGAAGGCGAAGTCGAAGTGGGCGCTCTGGGCGGGCGGGGGCGGCGGCAGCACGACGTCGGCGTGCCGGGTGGTCTCGTTGAGGTAGGGGTCGACGGCGACCATGAGGTCGAGGGATCCGAGGGCCGCGTCGAGGCGGCGGCCGTCGGGGGCGGAGAGGACGGGATTGGCGGCGACCGTGATGACCGCCCGGATCCGCCCCTCCCCCGGCGTCTCGATCTCCTCGGCGAGTGCCGCCATCGGGAACTCGCCCTTGACCTCGGGGTGGCGGGAGACCCGGCTGTGGCGGCGGCCGAGGTCGAAGCCCCGGCCGGGGCGGGCCGGGCCGGGCGCGGGGGCGGTGGCGGAGAGCGGGAAGAGGGCGCCGCCGGGCCGGTCGAGGTTGCCGGTGAGGACGTTGAGGACGTCGACGAGCCAGTTGGCGAGGGTGCCGTACGCGACGGTGGAACTGCCCATCCGGCCGTAGACGGCCGCGGTGGGGGCGGCGGCGAGTTCACGGGCGACCGCCCGGAGGGTGGTGGCGTCGACGTCGCAGGCGTCGGCGACGGCTTCGGGGCTGAACTCCTTGACGGCCGTCCGCACGTCCTCCACACCCTCGGTGTGGGCGGCGAGCGGGCCGAGGTCGGTGAGCCCCTCCGCGAAGAGGGTGTGGACGAGGGCGGCGAGGAACAGCGCGTCGGCGCCGGGCCGGATGGCGACGTGCCGGTCGGCGAGGCGCGCGGTGCGGGTGCGCCGGGGGTCGACGACGGTGAGGGTGCCGCCGCGCCGCCGCAGCGCCTTGAGCCTGCCGGGGAAGTCGGGGGCGGTGCACAGGCTGCCGTTGGACTCGAACGGATTGGCGCCGAGCAGGAGCAGGTGGTCGGTGCGGTCCAGGTCCGGGACGGGCACGGCGAAGGGATCGCCGAAGAGCAGCCCGCTGGAGACGTGCTTGGGCATCTGGTCGAGCGTCGACGCGGTGAAGAGGTTCCGGGTGCGCAGCGCGCCGACGAGGAGCGGCGGGTAGAGGGCGCCCGCCATGGTGTGCACGTTGGGGTTGCCGAGGACGACGCCCACCGCGTCCGGGCCGTACCGCTCGATCAGGGGCCGGACGCGGGCGGCGATCGTGTCGAAGGCCTCGTCCCAGGTGGCCTCCCGGAGCACGCCGTCCTCGCGGACGAGCGGGGCGCGCAGCCGGTCCGGGTCGGCGTCGATCTCGGGGAAGGCGGCGCCCTTGGGGCAGACGAAGCCGCGGCTGAAGACGTCGTCCCGGTCGCCCCGGGCGCCGGTGACCCGGATGCCGTCGAGCGTCAGGACGAGTCCGCAGGTCGCTTCGCAGAGGGGGCAGATGCGCAGGGCGGTGGACATGGCGTCTCCCGGGGGGCGATGGCACACGGCGGTGGGACACAGCCGTGGCGGGCTGCGACGCCGAGCATACCGACCGGTAGGCATGTGCGGGAGGGTCACGGCGCCGGGGGCGGCTCCAGGGAGGGGGCGAGGTAGGCGTGGAGCAGTTCCCGGGTCTCGGCGATCAGCGCCGGGTCACCCTCGGGGTCCACCCGGAAGGCGAGCCGTACGAGGGCGTCGGCCGTCTCGACCCCGACGAGGACCTTGCGGCGCAGGGCCTCGCCGGCGGTCCGGCCGAGGTGGGCGGCGAACAGGGCGCAGAGCCGTTCGGCGACGAGGAGGTTCGGATCACCGACGGGCTCCGCGGTCGTCTCCTCGCCCGGCACGGCGGCGGGCACACCGAAGTCGACCAGCGCGAAGCCGGGCACGGTCCGCTTCATCGCGAGGAACTCGTCCAGGACGCCGTCGATGGCTCCGTGCGCGTCGAGGTGCGGGGCCCCGGCGAACCGGGCGGAGACCCGCTCGGCGTACCGGTCGAGATTCCGGTGCGCCAGGGCCGAGACCATCGCCCGCTTGTTGCCGAAGAAGCGGTAGACGGAGCCGATCGGCACCCCCGCCCGCACGGCCACCGCGCGGGTGCTGAGCCGCTCGTAGCCGCCGTCGTCGAGGAGTTCGGCGCAGGCGTCGAGGATCCGGGCGAGCCGCTCGGCACTGCGCCGCTGGACGGGGGTCCGGCGGAGCGGCGCGGACGGGCGCCGCGGGCTTGTCGGGGACACGGGACCATGATGCCGCGCTCCCGGGGGCGTGTCCGGGCCGTCCGCGTGGAGTCCGGACCGTCCCTCCGCGCGACCACGGGCGCCCCTCGTGACGAGGGGCGCCCGTGGTCCGGCCGCCGGCCGGTGGCACCTCAGGGGTGTCCCGGGCGTCTGCCCATGGTGTCAGTCGTCCAGCTCCGGCCAGATGTTGAAGTCGCCGTCGTCGACGACGTCCTCACCGAGCCCGAGATCCTCCCCGAGCGCGAGGTACCGCGCGTACCGGGCTTCACCGATCCGCACGAAGTACCCCTTCAGCGCCCGCAGGAGCAGCCGGAACGCCAGGTCGGGATCGACGTCCACCACCCGACGCAGGGCGGGGACGACGCCGTCGAGCGGGCTGTAGGCGTGGTGGGCCGTGGCCTGCTCCAGGGCGGGACCGACCGACGCGATCTCGGCGGCCACCGCCTCCTTCACCGCCCCGTCGGTCACGGACGGGGCGGTGGCGGGGGCGAAGGAGGGGTCGTCGGACCGGATCCTGTCGGTGCAGATGTCCGCGATCCGGCGCAGCCACGCCCGGCCGTCGATCCCGAGGCGTCCCAGATCGAACTCCCGGAACGTTCCCGCCAGCCACAGGGTCTCGACGTCCCGGCTGGACAAGGGTGAGTCCAGCAGGGCGAGACAGTCCCGCAGAAGCTGGTGGGCGAACGCCCCGTCGAACCGGTCGGCGACGCTCGCGACGACGTCCAGGCCGGCGGCCTCGCTCGTGACCACGGGGTAGCGGATCCACTTGATCAGCCCGCTGAGCCCGATGTCGACCCCGAGCGCCCGATCCGGTGGTGGCTGCGCCATGTGTCCCTCTCCTCTGCTCTTTCTTCTCCTGTCCCCCTGCGTCGGGCAGGCGGTCTACTTCGGGTAGGCGGTGTAGATCACGAAGTTGTTCGGGATCTTCGCGGCGTCGTCCCCGGCGTGGCTGCCGCCCCGGACCGCCTTGATGTTGATCACCACCCTGTTCCCGGCCGCCACCGGCGCCGAGGCTCCGGCACGGTAGATCTTGCCGAGCGAGCCCTCACCCCGGAGTTCCCATTCGATGGTGAAGAGGTCGTGGCGCGGATCGAAGATCTGTGACTTCGGCAGCTTGCGCTGATCGTTGATCCACTTCGTGAGCTTCGCCAGGTTCTTCGGGCTGCGCTGCACCCACTGCTGGAAGGCCTCGTTGATGCAGCGCACCGCCGTGTCCTGGTCGTTCCAGACGGTCGCGATGCCGTCCTTGTCGACCTTGTCCCACGCCTTCTGCTCGTCGAGGACGTGCTCGCCCAGCGTGTGAGCGCCGTTCTTGCCCTCGTCCGCGACGATGTTCAGGCAGTTGTGGACCAGCACGTCCTGCGGACGCGCCCCCGTCGCGCGCACGAAGAAGGTGTGCGGACCGTCGACCGTGATGTCGTGGACCACCGTCGGGGCCAGGCCCGTGCGGTCGCGCAGGGCCCGCACCGTACGGACGGCGCCCTCAGGGGTGCGCAGGCGGTCACCGACGCGCAGGTCGGAGACCGTTGTCCAGCCGCGGTCGGCCACGAAGAACTTGTGACCGGCGGTGCTCGTCAGCTTTCCGCCACCGGCGAGGGTGACGTCCACCAGACGCTCGGTCCCGTGCCGGAAGGTGGCGGTGACCTTCTGGGTCCGCAGCTCCCCCGAGGCGGGGTCGGCGGCCTTGACCAGATCGCCGATCGCCACTTGGGCGATGGGACGGTAGGTGCCGTCCGCCATCAGCACCGGGGTGTGCCCGGGGAAGCTGTTGCGCACGCAGGAGGTGAAGGCGTCCTCGTAGAGGTTCACCTGCTGCGTGATCCTGGCGAGGGTCGCCGGGTCCAGGCCCTCGATGGCCTTGAGGGCCTTGTAGGCGTCGGCGACGCCCACGCCGGTCTTCATCGCGGCGTCGAGCGCGTTGAGCGCTTCGGCGATCTTGCTGAACGCCTTGCCCGGGACGAAGTTGCTGGCGGCCCAGGCACAGCCGCCCGCGCTGCCCCTCCAGCAGTCGATGAAGTCCTGGATGAGGACGGCCCTGAGGACCTTGTAGACGAGGGTCTGCTCGATGAGGTCCCATTTGCTGAAGTACTGGGTGACCTCCTTCTTCAGGCCCTTGAACGGCCGGCGGTCGATCAGCACGGTGTCGGTCGCCGGGCAGCCGGTCGCCGTGGCCGGCACGTCCGGGTCGGTGCACAGGAAGAAGTCGACCTCGACGTCGAACGTCACGTCGAACGTGACGGTGCAGCCGGTGAAACCGACCTCGATGACGCAGTCGTTCTTCTGCTTGGCGTCGGTGACCTTGACGCTGTCCTCGTCGACGACGAAGAACGTGCCCCCGATCCCGCCGGTACCCGCGCCGTTCTTGATCTGCTGGTTGGCCTGCTTCCTGGCGGCGGACTCGGCCGCCTCCTGGGCCTCCTCGGCGTACTTCAGCGCGTCCTTGGCGGCCGCCTCCGCCTCGGTGGCGGCGGCGTCGGCGCGGTCGGCCGCCGCTCGGGCGTCCTTGGCGGCCTGCTCGGCCGCGGCCGCGGCGTCGCGGGCGGCCTCGGCGTCCAGAGCGGCCTGGTCGGCGGAGGCGCGGGCCGTCGTGGCGTGGTTCTCGGCGCGTCCGGCGGCGGCGTCCGCCGCGGCGGCGTCCTCGCCGGCCCGGCGGTCGTACTCGACCGTACGGGCCAGGGACTCGGCCGCCTTCGACGCGGCCCGGGCCGCGTCGGCCGCGTACCCGAGAGCCTCCGTCGCGTACCCGCGCGCGTCGGCCGCGTGGGCCGCGGCGTTGGCCGCGTGCACGTAGGCCTGCTTGGCCTCACCGGTGGCCGCGTCCGCGATGGCCTTGGCGGCGGCGGCTTCCTCCTTCGCGTTCTTGGCGTGGGCGTCGGCGACGGCCTTCTGCTGTTCGGCGATGGTCTTCGACGCCTGGCCGGTCAGGACGACGAGACCGGCGGCCGAGTCGGTCGTGACGTACGGCGAGCCGAGCTGGATGGCGTCGTTGGCCGGTTGGGCGACCTGCGCGGCCGCGTTGCCCGCGTCCACCGCGGCCTGGGCGGTGACGTGGGCGTACCCGGCGGCCCTGGAGGCGGCGGCCAAGGCCTTGGCGGCCTCCTTTTTCGCCTCGTCCGCGTGGGT
>NZ_JAPSIW010000699.1 GCF_031178505.1 Streptomyces sp.
AGCGGAAGTTCGGGCCCTCGATGACGGCCTTGGCGTGCAGCTTGTCGACGAGCACCTTGACGACGAAGTCCGCCGGGGACAGCTGCGAGAACTCGGCGGTGAACGGCAGCACGAGCACCGCGTCCACGCCGAGTTCGGCGATCAGTTCGGCCCGCCGGTGGTGCGGGGCGAGCAGCGGCGGGTGGCTGCCGGGGCGCACGACCTCGGAGGGGTGCGGGTCGAAGGTGACCACGACGGAGGGGATGCCGAGTGCACGGGCGCGCTCGACGGCCCGCCCGATGATCAACTGGTGCCCGCGGTGCACCCCGTCGTAGGAGCCGATGGTGACGACGCTGCGCCCCCAGTCCTGGGGGATGTCCTCCAAGCCACGCCAGCGCTGCACTGTGACCGCTCCTCGTCCGCCTGTTCGCCCTGTGCGCCCATTACGCAGGTCTAAGACTGCCATGCCCGCGGTCCTCGCTCGGCATCGGCATGGAACTGCCGCCGCTCCGGGGGGCCGGAAGGGCCTGCGCGAGGAGCGCGGCGAAGGCGGGGCGGGCCTCGGCGAGGGCCGCGAGGAGGCTCTCGCAGCGGGCGGGTCCACCGGGCAGGCGCCCGTACAGGGCGGCCGTGCGCTCCAGGAGGGCCCGGGTGCGGGTGGCGGGCCGGCGGGCCGCGCCGAGGGCCGCCGCGACGATCAGGGCGTCCAGGACGGCGGGCTCCCCCGTCTCCGCCTCGTACGTCTCATGTTCCAGAAGTACGTCGAGGAGTTCGGCCCTCAGATGGCGTGAGGCGCCGGAGCCCGGGGCGGCGAGCACGGGGGCGAGGGCGCGCCGGACGGCGGCCGGGCGCCCGCGGATGAGCCCGGTGACGAGGGGATGGAGGACGGCCCGGGCGGTGGGGCCCTCCTCCAGGCGCCGGTCGACGTAGGCGGCGACGTGGGGGGCGCCCTCGGGGTGGCGGCCCGCGTAGTCGCGGACGAGGGCGGCGATGCGCCGGGTGAGGGCGGGGGTGTCGACGGCGGCGAGGGCGCGCAGCGCGGCGGCCGGGGTCTCCCCGGCGCCGGTGAGCCGTTCCCGGAAGGCGACGAGAACGAGTTCGGGGTGGGTGTCGAGGGCCCCGGTGAGGTCCTCGGCCGGGACGCGGGTGTCCGCGAGGGCGCGCGGCAGGTGGCGGGGGCGGGTCTCGGGGTCGCGGACGAGCAGGCCGAGCGCGAGGGGGTGGAGGGACTCGTCGGCGGGGCGGGCGAGCAGGGCGAGGGCGGCGTAGCGGAGGAGTTCGCGGTCGGCGGGGGCGGTGACGCGGGGGGCGAGCCGCCGGGCGTACGTGGCGGCGGCGGCGCGCCGTTCGGGTCGGCCGTCGTCGTGCGCCCAGCGGTCGACGGCGCGGCACAGCGCGGCGGGTTCGTCCTCGGCGAGGGCGTCGAGAAGGTCCTCGGCGAGCGGGTGGGCCGTGGCGACGAGGGCCTCGCACAGGTCGTCGACGGCGAGTGCCCGGTGGGTGTGGAGGAGGGCCTGGGCGGCGGTGGCGACCGTGGCGTCCGGGGTGGCGGGCAGGGGGCGGTCGTCGGTGAACCAGCGGCACAGGAGCGGCTGGACGCCCCGGGGGTCGGCGGCGAGGAGGGCGGCGACGGTGTCGAGGCAGCGTTCCCCGGCGGACCCGCCGGGTGGCGGGTCCGCGGGCACGAGCCGGCGCAGCAGGTCGATCCGCTCGTCCTCGCCCAGCGGCAGGCCCCGCCAGAACTCCGCGCCGAACCCCTCGTACACGGGGTGACGTCCCTGTCCGGCGCCGATCCGGTCGGCGAGCCGCCGCAGCACGGGCAGGTGCCCCCGCGGATCGCTCACGCCCCGCAGGGTCTCCCGCAGCAGCCGGGCCCCCCACCAGGCCCCGTCGGCGACGGGACCGGCGGGCGAGGGACCCGGGGTGGGGTCCGGTGACGGGGTGGCGAAGCGGTCCAGGGAGTCGGCGAGGGCCAGGAGGTGCGGGAGCAGGGCCGCCGGGCCCTGGGCGCGGTCGAGGCGCAGGAGGGCCTGGAGGACGGGGCCGATCCGGTGACGGGGAACGGGGAGGGGCGCGACGGCCGGTTCCCCGGGGGCGGGCTCGCCGGAGCGGGCGGGGAGCCGGAGCGGGGCCTTCTCGTGCCAGCGGTGGACCAGGGCGTGCAGGGCGCCGCCGACGTCCAGATGGGCGGCCTGCAGCCAGTCGGCCAGCTCCTCGTGGGCGAAGCGGTAGCCGGAGCCGGCGGGGACGAGGAGGCCCTCGGTGAGGACGGCCGAGGCCCAGCCGTCCCGCCACGGGAACAGTTCCTCGAAGGAGGCCCGGTCGAGGACGCCGTGCCCGGGGCCGAGGCAGCGGCGGGCCGCCTCGTGGACGCGGCCGGTGACCCGGGCGGCGAGGCGGCGGACGGCGGTGCCGCGCGGCAGGGGCCGGGTGCCGGCGGCGACGCGGACGGCGACCCGCAGGCACATGAGGTCCAGGTACGCGGTGAAGATCTCCTCGCGCCCCGGCCTGCCGGGGACGCCGCCCGGAAGCGCGGCCCGCACCTCGGCCAGCAGCCGCAGGGCCAGCGGGTGCCGGGCGTCCGCCTCCGCGAGGTCGCCGTCGCCGATCCCGTACGCCTGCCGGGCGGCCCGGGCCTCCGGCTCGGAGAGGTCGCCGACGGTGAGGACGGCCGGCGGGGAGCCGTACAGGCCGGCGGCCTGCTCCCAGTGCTCGGGGCGGCAGGCGAGGACGAGCCGGACGTCGTGGGTCCGGAGCCACTGTTCGCCCGCGGCGGTCCACTCGGGGAGCCGGTGGGCGAGGGCCGGGGGCATCTCCTCGGGGCCGTCGAGGAGGACGAGCAGGGGCCGGCCGGCCGCGCGGGCGAGGGCGGCGCAGCGCTCGGGGCCGGCGGTGGCCGGGTCGCCGGCCGTGCCGGAGGCGGCGACGATCCGCCCGGCCTGGTGCAGGGCGCGGCCGACGGCGTCGGCGAGGGACCGGTCCTCCGCGCGCAGGTCGGCCCCGCGCAGGCGCAGCGTG
Organism: Streptomyces sp.; assembly: GCF_031178505.1. Classification (GTDB taxonomy): domain Bacteria; phylum Actinomycetota; class Actinomycetes; order Streptomycetales; family Streptomycetaceae; genus Streptomyces; species Streptomyces gulbargensis. The sequence goes on from NZ_JAPSIW010000699.1 coordinate 2,998, forward strand.
GGGGCGGGGGCGGCGCCCTCCGCGCGGCGGGCGCAGAGAGCGGCGAGCGCGGTGGTCCGTCCGCTGCCGGGAGGGCCGACGACGGCCAGGACCCGGGTGTCCCGGCCGGTCTCGAACCGGGTGAAGGCGCGGGTGCAGGCGGGCCGTTCGACGGGTTCGGGCCAGGGGCCGGGTTCCCGCGCGGGGCCGGTGGCGGTGGCGGTGAGTTCCAGGACGGCGGCGAGGTTGAGGTCGGGGCCGTAGGCGGGGACGGTGGCCGCGTTGCGGCGCAGGAGCGCGGCGAGCGGGCCGTGGGGGCGCAGCGGCACCGCGTGGCCCGCGGCCCGCGGGTCGCCGTGCAGGGCGGTGCCGAGCACGCCGAGGACGGTGCCGGTGGCGGCGTCGAGGACGGGGCCGCCGGTGGCGTACCCGCCGAGGCGGAGGATTTCCGTGCCCTCGGTGCCGATGGCGAGTTCGAGGGCGTCGGTGAGGGCGTGGCACCGGCCCCCTGCGGGGTACGTGACGGCGGCGGGGCCGAGGACGCGGGCCTCGCGCCAGCCCTGCGCGGCGATCCGCACGTACGTGCCGGGTTCGGTCTCGGGGCGGGTCGCGAGCGGCAGGGGGCGGACGCCGAGTCCGTGGGTCCTCACCAGGGCGAGCCCGTGCTCGGGGAGGGGGGTGACGGCGTCGGCGCC
>NZ_JAPSIW010000090.1 GCF_031178505.1 Streptomyces sp.
GCCCGGGAGGTGCCCCCACCGCATGGACTCCCTCCTCCGCCTTGCGACGCACGGCGCCAGACGCCGCTCCCTGATCCGGCCCGATCCAAAAGACACGGCCTAGCCGTCCGGGCCCCGCCGGGGCTCCGGGCGCGGCGCCGACCCCCGTGCGGCGCCGCCCTCCCCGTACGGCACGCCCTCAGGAACGGCCGCCCCGCGCGTGCGTGGCCGCCGCCTCAGCGAACGCCCGGACCAGCGGGTGCGGCCGGGTGCCGTCACCGGCCAGCTCCGGCTGGAAGAGGGTCGCCAGGAAGAAGGGGTGGGAGGGCAGTTCGGCGATCCGCACGCCGCCCTCCTCGTCCTCGCCCGTGAACCGCAGGCCGTGGGCCCGCAGGACGTCGAGCCTGCGGCTGTCGGGGCCGTACTCGCAGTGGTAGCGCTCCTGGGTCCGACCGGCGCCCAGGGCCCGTTCGGCCAGGGAGCCCGGGGCGACCCGGACCGGGCCCTCGTGGCCCACCAGGGAGCAGGCGAGCGGCGCGATCACCAGGTCGTCCTCGCCGGCCGCCGGGTCGTTCTCGGCGTGGGCGGCCCGCTCCAGGCCGCAGACGGAGCGGGCGTACTCGAGCAGCGCGTGCTGGAAGCCGCCGCAGGTGCCGAGGAAGGGGATGCCGTCCTCGCGGGCGGTGCGGATCGCCGCGAGCGCCCCCGCCTCGCTGGCGTACGGGCTTCCGGGCAGCACCCACACGGCGTCGAAGCCCTTCACCGCGCCGGGCGCCTCCGCGTCCGTCGTGGGGATCCAGTACGCGTCGAGCGCGAGCCCGTCCCGCTCCGCGAGCGCGTCGAGGAGCACGGGGATCCGGACATGGGAGGTGACGTGCGGGGAGCGGTCGCCGACGAGGGCGATCCGGGGAGCGGTGTGCGGGGTCATGCGCTCCATGCTGCGGAGCCGCCGTGGTTCACGTCCAACGATGATCTCTGCTCCGGCCATCAGGAGAACTGATGCCCGTCTCGCTAGGCTGAGGCGCATGAGCACCCACGGAACAGAGCGGGGCACCGGCCGGGGAACGGACCAGGACTGGGAGCGCCGCGTCGCCGCCCTCTGGGAGCGGTTCGACGCCCACGACCCCGCCGGCTTCCGGGCCCGGATCGCCGAACTCGCCGCCGAGCGGCCCGGCGACGACGCCGCGGCCCTCTTCGAACAGGGCGCCGCGCACGACTCCACCGGGCTGCCCGAGGAGGCCGTCGACCTCTACCGGCGGGCCCTGGACCGGGGCCTCACCGGGCTGCGCCGGCGGCGGGCCGTCATCCAGCTGGCCAGCAGCCTGCGCAACCTCGGCCGGCCCGACCGCAGCGTCGAACTCCTCACCGCCGAGCGGGACATCCCCGCCGACCGGCTCGACGCCGACGAGCGGGCCCTCGCCGGAGCCGTGGACGCCTTCCTCGCGCTCGCCCTCGCCGACACCGGCAGGGACCGCGAGGCCGCCTCCCTCGCGCTCGGCGCCCTCGCCCCGCTGCTGCCCCGCTACAACCGTTCCCTCGCCCACTACGCCCGCGCCCTCCTCACCGCCCCCGACGGCTCCTGACCGGACCGGGCGACACCGCACGTGGATCCGCACCTCCTCCGCACGTACGTCACCGTGGCCCGGCTCGCCTCCTTCTCCGGGGCCGCCCGCGAGCTCGGCTACACCCAGTCCGCCGTCTCCCAGCACATCGCCGCCCTGGAGGCCGACCTCGGGCTGCCGCTCCTCGCCCGGCGGCCCGTCGCCCCGACCCCGGCCGGCGAACGGCTCCTCGAACACGCCGGGGCGCTGCTGCTCCGGATCGACGCCGCCCGCGCCGACCTGGACCGGTTCGCCGCCGCGCCCCGCGCCACGCTCACCGTCGCCGCCTCGGCGCTCGCCCTGCACCCGCGCGTCCTGGCCGCGCTGCCCGCCACCGGGGTCACCCTGCGCGCCCTGGACCGCGACCGGGTGCCCGGCGCCGTCGCCACGGGCGAGGCCGACGCCGGGCTCGTCGACGGGGTCGCGGCTCCCAGCGACCCGCTCCGCCTGCCCGACGTGGCCCCGTTCGCCGCGACCCGGGTGGCCGAGGAGCCGCTCGCCGTCGTCCTCCCCGCCGGCCATCCGCTGGCCGGCCGCCGCGGACTGCGCCTCACCGACCTGGTCGACGCCCGCTGGCTCGACGCCCCCGCCGCCGGCATCGCCCTGGACCGGCTGCGCGCGGTCCACGGCGGGCCCGCCGGGCGGGGTTTCCGCGCCGCCCTGCGCTACGAGGGCTCCGACCCCCGGGCGCTCCTGGCCCTCTCCGCCGCGGGCCACGGCCTCGCGCTGCTGCCCCTCCCCGTGGCGGAGGGGGTGCCCGGCGCCGTCACCGTCCCCCTCGTCGCCCCCCGGCTCGTGCACCGCACCGAGCTGCTGCTGCCCGCGGCACCGGCCGGACAGGCCGAACCCGGCGGCCGCCTGGGCGAGTTCACCCGCAGGCTGCGAGGCTGACACACCCACTCGCTACCCTGTGGCCAACGGCGAGGGAAGGCGGGCGGGCGTGGGGTGGCTGCGACGAGGGCCCAGGCGGGACGGCGAGGACGCGCCGAGGGATCCGCGCTTCGCGTACTTCTCCGAGCGCGAGGCCGCCCTCTTCCGGGGCGGCGTCCGGTCGGCCTTCGCCGAACTGGGCCTGGAGGTCACCGTCTACGCCGACCACGTGACCGACGACCGGGGCCGGCAGTTCGGCCTCGGCAACCTCGCCGCCGTCTGCCACCAGGACCCCCGCGGTCCCCGCGTCTGGCCGCGGCTGATCCACCGCCACATCGGCCTGGTGGTGAAGGCGATGGACGGCCCCTCGGCCCTCGACACCCTCCCGCCCGAACAGATCCGCTCCCAGCTCTATCCCCGGGTGGTCAGCGGCGAGGGCATCGACCCCGACACCTTCGGGTACGCCAGGAGCCTCGCCCCCGGTCTGTACGAGGTCCTCGCCCTCGACCTGCCCGAGAGCGTCATGACCCTCACCGACGAGGCGCTCGACCGGCTGGGCGACCCCGCGCGGCTGCGCGACCGGGCGCTGCGGAACCTGCGCGGGCTGCCCGTCGAGGAGCACGAGACCGTCCGGGACGCCGACGGCGTCTCCTTCGAGGTCATCCTCGGCGACTCCTTCTACACCGCGAGCCGCGTCCTCGACCTGGACGGCGTCGTCCGGCGGGTCACCGGGCTGCCGCTCGGGGAGCACGGGGCCCTGGTCGCCCTGCCCTTCCGGCACCAGCTCGCCTTCCACCCCATCCGGGACACCAGCATCATCCCGGCCCTCGGCACGATGGCCTCCTTCGCGGCCTCCGGGTACGAGGACACGCCGGGCGCCATCAGCCCGTACGTGTTCTGGTGGCGGGGCGGCACGCTGACCCAGCTCAGCGAACGCGACGCGGACCGGGGCGGCCTGCGGATCGTCGTGGGCGACGACTTCCAGGAACTCCTGGAACGCCTCATCGCCCAGGGTCCCGACGGCCGCTGAACCGGGCGGCCGGTCCGGGGCCCGACGGCCCGGTCAGCCGTCCGCCAGGACGACCGCCGACTCGCCCGGCAGCCGCAGCACCCCGTCCGCGCCCGGCGCCGTCACCCGGCCCCAGGCGGCGAGCACCCGGTCGCGGCCGTCGGAGCCGAGCGGGATCCCGGCCGGCTCACGGCCCAGGTTCACGGCCACCCGCAGGTCGCCCCGCCGGAAGACCAGCCACCGCGCCTCCTCGTCGAAGGCCACCTTCACACCGGCCAGATCCGGATCGGTCAGGTCGGGCAGGGTGCGGCGCAGGGCGATCAGCTCCCGGTGCCAGGCGAGCAGCCGCCGGTGCGGGTCCCGCTCGCGCTCGGAGCGGTCGAGGACGGAGCGGTCCCGGGTCGCCGGGTCCTGCGGGTCGGGCACCTCGTCCTCGGCCCAGCCGTGCGCCGCGAACTCCCGCCGCCGCCCCTTCCGTACGGCCTCGGCGAGCTCCGGATCGGTGTGGTCGGTGAAGTACTGCCACGGCGTGGACGCCCCCCACTCCTCGCCCATGAACAGCATCGGCACCGAGGGCCCCGTCAGCACCAGCGCCGCCGCGCAGGCCAGCAGTCCGGGGGAGAGGGAGGCGGAGAGCCGGTCGCCGACCGCCCGGTTGCCGATCTGGTCGTGGGTCTGCGCGTAGCCGAGGAAACGGTGGGCTGGGGTGCGCTCCCGGTCCACCGGCCGCCCGTGGTGTCGCCCCCGGAAGGCCGAGTAGGTGCCGTCGTGGAAGAAGACGTGGGTGAGGGTCTTGGCGAGCGCCGCCATCGGGGCGCGGGCGAAGTCGGCGTAGTAGCCCTGCGACTCCCCGGTGAGGGCGGTGTGCAGGGCGTGATGGAAGTCGTCGTTCCACTGGGCGTGCAGGCCCAGGCCGCCGAGCGTGCGCGGGGCCGTGGTGCGCGGGTCGCACAGGTCGGACTCGGCGATGAGGAAGTGCTGCCGGCCCTGCTCCTTCGCCAGCGCGTCGACCGCCTCCGACAGCTCCTCCAGGAAGTGCAGGGCCCGGGTGTCGGCGAGCGCGTGCACCGCGTCCAGCCGCAGCCCGTCGATCCGGTAGTCCCGCAGCCAGGCGAGCGCGCTGCCCAGGAAGTACGCCCGGACCTCGTCCGATCCCGGCGCGTCGAGGTTCACCGCGGCGCCCCACGGGGTGTGGTGGGTGTCGGTGAAGTAGGGCCCGAAGACGGGGAGATGGTTGCCGGACGGCCCCAGGTGGTTGTGGACCACGTCGAGGACGACGCCCATCCCGAGGCCGTGCGCCGTGTCCACGAACCGCTTGAGCGCCTCGGGGCCCCCGTACGGCTCGTGGACGGCCCACGGCGCCACCCCGTCGTACCCCCAGCCCCGCACCCCGGGGAACGGGCACAGCGGCATCAGCTCCACATGGGTGATGCCGAGGCCCGCCAGCTCGCCGAGGCGATCCGCCGCCGCGTCGAGGGTTCCCTCCGGGGTGTAGGTGCCGACGTGCAGTTCGTAGAGGACGGCGCCGCGCAGCCGCAGGCGCGGTGCCTCGTGCCGCCAGGCGTAGGCCGCGTGGTCGACGACGGCGGCGAGGCCCTCGGGACCGTCGGGCAGCCGCCGGGCGCGCGGGTCGGGCAGGACGGGGCCGCCGTCGAGGGCGAAGCCGTACCGGTCGGCGTCCCCGGCGGGCACCACCCCGGTCCACCAGCCGTCCCGCTCGGCGTCCCGGCCGAGGGCGTGGCGGGATCCGTTCAGCTCCAGCGTCACCCGGTCACGGGCGTGCGGCGCCCACACCTCGAACAGCACCTGCCGGTCCCTTCGTCGACGGAGTGCGGATCAGCGAACGACTACCGTCCCCATCCTGGCAGTCAGGACGGCGACGCGCCCGGCGCGTCCCACACGTGGTTGACCGCGTGCTGGAACGCCACGTATCCCGCGCGGGCGAACGCGGCGGCCATCGGCACGTTGCCGAGGTCCGTGGCGGCGCGGATGCGGGGCACGCCGGCGGCGGCCAGGACGCGGGTTCCCTCCGCCAGGACGTCGTCGATGTACCCGTGCCCCCGGTGGGCGGGCAGGACGCCGATGTACGCGATCGTGTGGTGGTAGTTGTTCCGCGCCGGGACGACGAAGCCGACCGGCTCGCCGCTCCCCGGCAGCTCGGCGACCCGCCACCAGTCGCGCGGGGAGGCGTACTCCGCGAGCTCCTCGTCGTAGTGCTGCTCCGCCGCCTCGCGCGGGGTGAGGCCCGAGGCGAGGTCTGCCTGCCCGTGCGCGTCGAGCGTGCCCTCCATCACGGAGGTCATCAGGCCCACCAGGTCCTCCCGGTCGCGCACCGGCCGGAACGCCAGCCGGCCGGTCGGCCCGGCCACCGGCGTCCCCGGCAGCCACTCCAGGCGCAGCCGCTCCACCAGCGGGCGGGCCCCCGACCGCTCCAGGACGCCGAACAGCGTCTCCAGGCGGGCGCGGGTCTCCGGGACCTCCCGCCAGTCGGCCGGCAGGAACCGCCCGAACTCGGGGCGGCGCGTACCCGCCGGGATCACCGCGGCCGTCGCCGTCTCCAGGAGCCGCAGACCGATGTCGGCGCGCTCCTCCTCCGGGAGCTCCGGGTCGAGGTCGAAGATGTCCAGCGTGAACGGCTCCCCGCCGGCCTTGTGCGTCCACCAGGACAGCCGGCCGACGAGCCGCTCACCGCGCAGGGCCACCCACATCCACCGCGGGACACGGCGGCCGGTGGCGAGGTCGTCGGCGAGCTCGTCGTCGAGGGTGTAGGTCAGGCGAAGGAAGAGGCCGAGCTCCTCCGGTCCGGTGAGCGGGCGTATGACGAGTGCGTCGGGCACGTGGGTGGTCCCCCAGGGTCGCGTCGGGTCGAGCCGGCCGACCGTAGCAGCGATCTTGGAGCGGACGACACGTCTTTTCCCCGGCACCGGACGCGTGCGCGGGCCCCTCGCGCCGAACCGCCGGGCCTCCCCGCGCCCGGCCCCGCCCCGCGTGCACCGCGCCGTGGCACCCCCGGCCCGCCCGCGGGCACCGCCCCGTCCCGGGCCGCCCGTACCGCCCCTTCTGGACACTCCGGGGCCGACGGGCCGACAATCAGGCCCGTGACGACCCCTTTCGAGCTCCCGGCGAACTCCCCTCGGCTCTCCGACGCCGAGCGGGACCGGGCGCTGATGCTGCTCCGCGAGGGCGCCGCGCAGGGTCGGCTCTCGCACGACACCTTCCTGTTCCGGATGGAGCGCGCGCTCGCGGCCCGCGGCCCGGACGAACTCGCCCTGCTCACCGCGGATCTGCGGGGTGAGGCCGCGTGGACCCGGCGGGTCGTCGGGGCGGTCGAGAAGGTGTCGGCCTTCACGGCGCGGCTGCGGCGGGCCTGGGCGGCCGAGCGGCTGCCGAAGCTGCTGCTGCCCCACCCCGGCCCGCACCCGCTGCGCATCGGCCGCGACCCCGTCAACGGACTGCGGCTGAGCCACGAGACGGCCTCCCGGCTGCACGCCGAACTGTCGATGCGGAGCGGGATGTGGGTGCTGCGCGACCTCGGCTCCACCAACGGCACCACGGTCAACGGGCGCCGGGTGACCGGTGCCGTCGTGGTCCGGGCCGGTGACGTGGTCGGCTTCGGTGAGATGACGTTCCGGCTCTCGCTCGACTGACCCGCGGAAGGGCGCCGTCCCACCCCCGCACTTCATCCGTTCGGCGGTACGCGGCGCGCGGCGCCGGCCGGCCGGTGATGGGGTGGGGAGACGCGTGCCACGTCCGTCGGCCGCGGTACCCACAGCCCACCGACAGGGGACGCGATGAACGAGGCGCCGAACCGCGATGCGGACCACGGGATACCGGAGCACGAAACCCCCCGCCCCGACAGGCCGGACCACCCCCCACGGGGTGCCGGCGGTGACCCCTGGCGGCGGCTGACCCCGATGACCCCGGCGGTCCGTCCCGCCGCGCGGCCCGTCGCCCCGGTCCCCGGCCGGGTCAGGACCACCGCCCCGGCCGCCGCCGCGCCGGAGGCGCGGACCGTCGCCCCCAGCCCGTTCGACCCGGGCGCGGCGCACGACCCCCACCCCGTCCACCGCGTCCTGCGCGAACGGTTCCCGCTCACCTACGACCCGCTCCTGCGGGCCTGGGTCCTCAGCCGGTACGCCGACGTGGCCACCGCCCTCACCGACGCCCGCTTCACCCACGGCCACCGGCCCGGCGACCCGCCCTGCGCCCGGGCGCACGTGGACGTCGACGTGGGGGAGCTGCGGTCCGTCGCCGAGCGCACCGCGCACGTCCTCGCCCGCCGGCTCGCCGACCACGCCCAGGCCGACCTGGTCGCCGACTTCTGCCACTGGCTGCCCGCCGGGACCGTCGCCGCCGCCGTCGGCATCCCGTACCGGGACATGATGCGGCTCGTGCGGGGCCGGGCCGCCGGGACGCTCGCGGGCGAGTGCGGTGGCCAGATCGCCGTACGGGAGAAGGCGCTCGCCTCCTTCCTCGGCAACGTCCTCGCCGACCCCGAGCAGGCCGCCGCCCTCCGCGACGCTCCCGCCGGCCTGGTCGCCCGCGCCTGGAACGAGTCCCTGCGCCGCGACCCGCCCGTCCAGATCGCGGTCCGCCGCACCCGCGCCGAGGTGCCGGTCAGCGGCGGTGTCCTCCCGGCCGGCGCGTCCGTCGCCCTGCTCATCGGTTCGGCGGGCCGCGACCCGGAGCGCTTCCGCGCGCCCGACCGCTTCGACCCGCTGCGCGACGACGCCGACCAGCTCACGTACGGCAAGGGCTTCTGCCCCGCGGTCCTGCTCGCCGGCTTCGAGGCGGAGTACGCCCTGCGGGCGCTGTTCACGGCCATGCCCCGGCTGCGTCTGGCCGACGGGTTCCGCCCCACGCCCGCGGGCCTGATCACCCGCGCCCCCCGGAGCCTGATCGTCCGTCCGCGCGGCTGAGCCGGGACGAGGCCCTGCCCACCGCTGCTAGGGTGACGTGCGCTCGTCAAGCGAGCCCATATCCATACCACTTTCAACGGGGATTGAAACGTGAAGATTCGTCATGTCCGCGCGCTCGCCGTCTTCGGCATCGCGCTCGTCGCCCTGACCGGCGCCCGGGGTTCCGGCGGCGGAGGCTGCGACAACAACGGCGGCTCCAGCAGCTCCAGCAGCGGCGGTTCCGGCGGCAGCGGCAGCCACGACGACAGCGGCTCCAGCGGTTCCGGCGGCAGCACCGGCGGTTCCGTCCCCGGTTCCGGCGGCACCGCCGACAAGGCGGCCCGCGACGTGACGATCGACAAGTGCCGGTACGAGCCGTCCCGCAAGGAGCTCGTCGGCCGGATCACCGTCAAGAACGACGGCTCCCTCGACCGCACGTACAGCGTCACGATGAAGTTCACCGGCAGCGGCGCCACCACGGCGACCGCGTTCAAGTCGGGCATCGCCGTCGCGGCGGGCGCCTCCGCGAGCGCCGAGGTGTCCACCCCGTACTTCGGCAGCGGCGACGGCTCCGAGTACACCAAGTGCGAGGTCACGCGGGCCAGCCGCTACTGACCGGCGCCCCGGGGGGACGTGGACCTCGGTCCCGTCCCCCCCGGGTCCGTCTCCGGCGCGCTCACTCGCGGATCCGCGCGAGCAGCGCCACCGGCCGCTCCGCGAACAGCTCCGCCGCCTTCGTCTCGGACGCGGCGCCACCCGTGAACTCCCTGACGCCGTCCAGGACATCCTCCCACCGGCCCTCCGGCAGGACCAGCTCCGTGTCCTGCCAGCCGCCCGCCCGCGCCAGCCGCAGCGGGAGCCGGGTCACCGCCGTGACGACCTCCCCGCCACGGGCGAAGGCCAGACAGTGCGCCGCCGCCGGCCCCTCCGCCGTCAGCGGCGTGTACGAACCGGCCGCCCCGAAGACCTCGGGCCGCTCCCGCCGCAAGCGCAGCGCCGCCCGCACCAGGGCCGTCTTCTCGTCGTCGGGACCGGCCGCGAACGGCTCCCGGTTGTCGGGGTCCACCAGCGCCCGGTACTCCCGCTCCGTGTTCTGGTACAGCTCCGGCACCCCCGGCATCGTCAGCTGCGCCAGCGCCGCCCCCAGCCGGTGCGCCCTGATGTGCGGCTCCAGGGCGAAGGCCGCCTCCGAGGCCGCCCGCAGCGGGATGCGCCCGGGGCCCGCCGCCACGAACTCCGCCACCGCCCGCTCGTAGGCCGGGTCCGGCTCCGTCCAGCTGGTCCGCAGGCCCGCCTCCCGTACCGCCTTCAGCACGGCGGCCGTCAGCCGCTCCGGGTCCGGCGTGCCGAAGCCGAAGGCGGTCTGCCAGGCCGTCCACGCCACGTGCGGATCGGGGGCCGGCACCCCGGAGACCTCCTCCAGGAGCGACGCCCACTCACCCGGGCACTGGGCGAGGACCGCGATCCCGGCCCGTACGTCCGCGCTGCGTTTGGTGTCGTGCGTGGAGAGCACCGTGCCGGTGTCCGGCCAGTCCCGGGCGATCCGCCCGCACCAGGCGTGGAACTCCTCGGGCGACACGGCGGGCAGGCCCGGTTCGCCGCCCACCTCGTTGGCCGAGAGCAGCGGCGCGTACCGGTAGAAGGCCCTGTCCTCCACCGACTTGGCCCGCAGGGCGGAGGAGGTCTGCGCGAACCGGGCCCGGAACGCCCGGTGGTCCGGCCCGTCGCCGAGCGTCCCGAGGGCGAGCGCCCGCACGGTGTCGACGGCCGAGGCCTCCTCCGCCACCGCGAACGCGGCCTTCGCGCCCCGCGCCGCCTCCGGTGTCAGGACCTCCTCGCCGCCGGTCCGGTAGGTCCGGTAGACGGGGACGCGCACCAGCAGTTCCCGGATCGCGGTGCGCAGCGCCCAGGGAGCGTGGTCCCGCAGCGCCGGATCGGCGGCGCAGATCCGCTCCGCGAGCCGGGTCAGCGCGGCCGTCTCGGCGGCCAGGTCGTGCCCCACCACCTCGTAGGCGGCCCGGTGCGCCGTCGCCTCCCACTGCCCGCCCCGATCGCCGGTGCTGCCGGTGAACGCCCGGTGCAGCGCGGCCAGTTCCTCCGCGCCGTCGGGGTCGGTGAAGACGCCGTCGATCCGGCGCAGCGCGTCGTACCCGGTGGTGCCCGCCACCGGCCAGGCGGCCGGCAGCGTCTCCTCACCGGTGAGGATCTTCTCCACCACCGTCCAGCACCGCCCGCCGGTCGCCTCCGCCAGGTCCTCCAGGTAACCCTGGGGGTCGGCGAGTCCGTCCGGGTGGTCGATGCGCAGGCCGTCGATCACCCCGTCCCGCACCAGCTCCACGATCTTCGCGTGGGTCTCCGTGAACACCACCGGGTCCTCCACGCGCACGCCGATCAGGTCCGAGACGGTGAAGAAGCGCCGGTAGTTGAGCTCGGTGCGGGCCAGCCGCCACCAGCAGAGCCGGTACCACTGGGCGTCGAGCAGCTCCTCCAGCGGCAGCTCCTCCGTGCCGGCCCGCAGCGGGAACTCCTGCCCGTCCAGGCGCAGCGTCCCGCCCTCCACCCGCATCCGGTCCCGGACCTCCGGCAGCCGGGCCGGCAGCACCGGCAGCAGCAGCCGCCCGCCGCCCGCCGTCCAGTCGATGTCGAACCAGCGGGCGTACGGCGAGTCCGGGCCCTCCCGGAGCACCGCGCGCAGCGGCTGGTTGTGCGCCGGCGAGGCGGCCATGTGGTTGGGGACCAGGTCCACGACGATCCCGAGGCCGTGCGCCCGCGCGGTCGCCGCGAGAGCCCGCAGCCCGGCCTCGCCGCCGAGCTCGGCCCGGACGGACCGGTGGTCGGTGACGTCGTAACCGTGGGCGGAGCCGGGCACGGCCTCAAGGACGGGGGAGAGGTGCAGGTGGGAGATGCCGAGCCCGGCCAGGTGCGGCACGGCCCGCTCGGCGGCGGCGAACGGGAAGCCGGGCTGGAGCTGGAGCCGGTAGGTGGCGGTCGGCGGGGTGTACGGGGCGGTACGGACCGGGTTGGGCGTCATGCGAACGTACGTACCCCGTGGCGGGGCTTCCGTGTCATCGCCCCATGCGCCCGATCGGGTGAAGCGCGTTAGGTTCGCCCGATGCTGCGGATGTATCGCGACACGTTCTGTCTGCTCGGGCCGGTGCTCCCGGCGCTCTCCTTCCTCGGCCGGCTCCCCACCGCCATGTGCCAGCTGGGCAGTCTGCTCCTGGTCGCGGAGACCAGTGGCTCGCTGGCCACGGCCGGACTCGCGGGCGGCGCCCTGGCCGCCGGGCAGACCGTCGCGGGCCCCGTGGTGGGCCGGCTCGCCGACCGGCACGGGCAGCGCGGCATCGTCCTCACCGCCTCCCTCGCCAACGCGGTCGCCGTCACCGCCCTCGTCCTCGCCGCGCTCGCGCAGGCCCCCATCGCCGCGCTGATGGTCCTCGGCGCGCTCGCCGGGGCCACCGTTCCGCAGGTCGGGCCGCTCGCCCGGACCCGCTCGGTGGCCCTCGCCCGCCGCCACGGTGCCGGTGACCGCACCGTCGGCGCGGTCCTCTCCTTCGAGGGGACCCTGGACGAGGTGTCGTTCGTGCTCGGCCCGGCCCTGGTGGGCCTCGCCGCCGCGCTCGCCCACCCGGCGGCCGCGCTGTCGGCCGCCGCGGTCCTGCTCGCCGTCTGCGGCTCGGCCTTCGCCCTGCATCCCTCGGCCCGCGCGACCGCTCCCGGGCCCGCCGCGCGCACCACCCGAAAGGGCGCCGCCGAACGGACGCGGCTGCCGCGGAGCGCGTACGCGTTCCGGGTGACGATGGTCCTCCAGGGCGCCATGTTCGGCGCCTCCCAGGCCGGGATCACGGCCCTCACCGAGCGGCTCGGCGCTCCCGCCCAGGCGGGGCTCGTGTACGCGGCGATGGGCGTGACGAGCGCCGCCGTCGGACTGTCCATGGCGGCCGTTCCCGACCGGATCGGCCTGGTCACCCGGTGGCGCGCCGCCACCGCCGCGCTGGTCGTCCTCTCCGTACCGCTGCTGTTCGCCGGCTCGCTCGGCGCCCTGTACGCGGTCGTCGTCGTCCTCGGTGCCGCCTACGCGCCGCACCTCATCACGGTCTTCGGGCTCACCGAACGGACCGTGCCCGCCGCCCGGCTCGCCGAGTCCATGGCCTTCCTCACCAGCGGGATCGTCGGCGGTCAGGCCCTCGCCCTCGCCGTGTCCGGGCGCCTCGCCGAGGGCCACGGCGCCCCCGCCGCCTTCGCGGTGGCGGTGGGGGCGGCCGTGGCCTGCGCGGTGCTGTCCTGGTCGGTACGGGCCGGTGTTCCGCGGCCCTCCGTCAGGCAGGGCGCCGCAGCACCGTCAGGCTGAGCGGCGCGAGTGTCACCCGCTCCCCTCCCGAGAGTTCCGGCCCCTCCTGCGGAGGCATCCCCTCGGGGTCGGAGGTGTCCACCACCGTCCGCCAGTACCGGCCGTGGCTGTCCGGGACGGTGAACTCCAGCTCCTGCGCCGAGGCGTTGAACATCATCAGGAAGGAGTCGTCGGAGATCCGCTCGCCCTGCGGCCCCGGCTCGGAGATGGCCTGGCCGTTGAGGAAGACCGTCAGCGCCTGCGCGTGCGCCGCCTGCCAGTCCCGGGAGGTCATCTCCTCGCCCTCCGGCGTGAACCAGGCGATGTCGGTGAGCTCGTCGTGCGTGCCCTCCACCGGCCGGCCGTGGAAGAAGCGGCGGCGCCGGAAGACCGGGTGCTCGCGGCGCAGCCGGACCATCGCCCGGGTGAAGCGGAGCAGGGTGCCCTCCGCGTCGCCGTCCCCCTTCGGCCAGCGCACCCAGGAGACCTCGTTGTCCTGGCAGTACGCGTTGTTGTTGCCGCTCTGCGTCCGGCCGAACTCGTCGCCGTGACTGAGCATCGGCACGCCCTGCGAGAGCATCAGCGTGGCGAGGAAGTTCCGCATCTGCCGGGCCCGCAGCTCGTTGATGCCGACGTCCTCCGTCTCGCCCTCGGCGCCGCAGTTCCAGGACCGGTTGTGGCTCTCGCCGTCCCGGTTGCCCTCGCCGTTGGCCTCGTTGTGCTTCTCGTTGTACGAGACCAGGTCGCGCAGGGTGAAGCCGTCGTGGCAGGTCACGAAGTTGACCGAGGCCAGCGGCCGGCGCCCGTCGTCCTGGTACAGGTCGGAGGAGCCGGTGAGCCGGGAGGCGAACTCGGCCAGGGTGCGCGGCTCGCCCCGCCACAGGTCCCGGACGCAGTCCCGGTACTTGCCGTTCCACTCCGTCCACAGCGGCGGGAAGTTGCCCACCTGGTAGCCGCCCTCGCCCACGTCCCACGGTTCGGCGATCAGCTTGACCTGGCTCACCACCGGATCCTGCTGCACCAGGTCGAAGAAGGACGACAGCCGGTCCACCTCGTGGAACTGCCGGGCCAGGGTCGCCGCCAGGTCGAAGCGGAAGCCGTCGACGTGCATCTCGGTCACCCAGTACCGCAGACTGTCCATGATCATTTGAAGGACGTGCGGCGAGCGCATCAGCAGCGAGTTGCCGGTGCCGGTGGTGTCGTAGTAGTAGCGCGGGTCGTCACCGAGCCGGTAGTACGAGGAGTTGTCCAGGCCCCGGAAGGAGAGCGTCGGGCCCAGGTGGTTGCCCTCGGCGGTGTGGTTGTACACCACGTCGAGGATGACCTCGATGCCCGCCTGGTGCAGCGCGCGGACCGCCGACTTGAACTCCAGCACCTGCTGGCCCCGGTCGCCCCAGGACGCGTAGGCGTTGTGCGGGGCGAAGAAGCCGATCGTGTTGTAGCCCCAGTAGTTCGACAGGCCCGCGTCCACCAGCCGGTGGTCGTTGACGAACTGGTGCACCGGCATCAGTTCGAGGGCCGTCACGCCCAGCTCCTTCAGATGACCGATCACGGCCGGGTGCGCGAGGCCCGCGTACGTACCGCGCAGTTCCTCCGGCAGCTCCGGGTGCAGCATCGTCAGGCCCTTCACATGGGCCTCGTAGATCACCGTGTGGTGGTACTCGGTGCGCG
>NZ_JAPSIW010000700.1 GCF_031178505.1 Streptomyces sp.
CTCCCCGTACCCGGAACGCCGGCCCCGGCCCCGTACCGCCCCACTCTTGACCGCCCTACTAAAGGCGTTTAGCCTCCGGCGGACGGTCGCCTCCCGCGAGCCGTCGCTTCATCCGCACCACCTGTACCTCCAGCACGTCCAGGACCCCACCCTCCCGCTGGACCGGAGATTCGGATGAGACAACGTTTTCCCGCCGCCCTCCTGGCGGCGCTGACCGCCGCCCTTCTCGGCCTCCTCCCCGCCTCGGGCGCCACCGCGGCGCCCGCGGACCCCGCGCCCGCGGCGGCTCCCGCGCAGCTCCCCGCGGAGGCCAGGGGAGACCAGCCGTACGCCTCGTACTGGCACCCCGGCACTCTCCTGAACTGGGACCCGGCCACCGATCCCGACGCGCGGTTCAACCGCTCCCGCGTCCCCCTGCGCCCGCGCGTCTCCGACCCCGCCCTGAAGGCCAACCCCAACGCCCGCCCCGGTGAGGGCAAGGTCGCCTCACTGGTCTCCTTCGCCCCCACCTCGAACAACCCGTCGCAGGGCTCCGCGAATCCGCACTACTACGCGTTCGGCCACTGGCAGTACGTCGACACCCTCGTCTTCTGGGGCGGCTCCGCGAGTGAGGGGCTCATCCTCGCCCCCAACGCCACCGTCATCGACGCCGCCCACCGCAACGGCGTCAAGGTCTACGGCACCGTGTTCTTCCCGCCCACCGCCTACGGCGGCCAGATCCAGTGGGTGCGCGACTTCACGCAGAAGAACGGCAGCCGCTACCCGGTGGCCGACAAGCTGGTCCAGGTCGCCCAGCACTACGGCTTCGACGGCTGGTTCGTCAACCAGGAGACGGCGGGCGGCGACGCGGCCCTCGCCACCGCCCTGCGCGAGCAGATGCGCTATGCCCGTTCCCTCGGCCCGGTCGAGTTCATGTGGTACGACGCGATGACCGAGTCCGGGTCGGTGAGCTGGCAGGACGCCCTGACCTCCGCCAACGACTCCTTCCTCCAGGAGGGCGGCCGGCGCACCTCGGACGCGATGTTCCTCGACTTCGGGTGGAACGCCTCCGGTCTGGACTCCTCCCGCACCCTCGCGCGCGGGCTCGGCCGCGACGAGCACGAGCTGTTCGCGGGCATCGACACGGAGGCCAACGGCCACCAGACCTCCGTCCCCTGGTCCGCCGTCTTCCCGGCCGGCCGGGAGCACGTCACCTCGCTCGGCATCTACCGCCCGGAGTGGACGTACACCTCCTCCGCGAACCGCGCCGACGCCGAGGCCCGCGAGGCGCGCTTCTGGGACGGCGCCAACGGCGACCCGTCGAACACCGCGACGAGCTCCGCGTGGAAGGGCCTGGCCCACTACATCCCCGAGTCAAGTCCCGTCACCGCCAAGCCGTTCGTGACCTCCTTCGGCGCGGGCCAGGGCGACTTCTACCACGCGCGCGGCGTCCGGGTCTCCTCGGCCGGCTGGAACAACCTCTCGCTCCAGGACGTGCCGCCCACCTACCGATGGCTCGTCACCAGCACGTCTCCGAGCGGCACGAGACTGACCCCGTCGATCGACCACACCGACGCGTACGAGGGCGGGTCGTCGCTGCGTCTGACCGGGCAGCTCGACGGGGTGAACACCGTCCGCCTCTACCAGACCCGGCTGCCGGTCGCCGCCGACACCCGTCTCTCCGTCGTGCTGAAGACCCCGGCCGCCGGCCCGACCCGGCTCAGGGCCGCGATCTCCTTCACCGACGCCCCGACCGCCTTCACCACCCTGGACCTGGGCGCCACCACCTCCGCCGGCTGGGAACGCAGGACGCTCGACCTGTCCGCCTACAGCGGCCGGACCATCGCCCAGATCGGCCTGGAGGCCGCCGGGTCCGTGCCCGCGTACGACGTGCGGATCGGTCAGCTCGCCGTCCACGACGGGGCGGTGGACGCGGCCTCGGCACCCACCGGTGTGACCGTCCTCGGCTCGGCCGACGTGAGCGCGGGCCGCAAGTCGCTGCGCCTGGCCTGGACGCCGTCGGCCACCGGGTCCGTCCGCCACTACGAGGTCTACCGCCGCGACGCGGACGGCGGGCGCACCTTCCTGGGCGCCACTCCCAACGACGCCTACTTCGTCTCCCGGCTCGACCGGGAGGGAACGGAGAGCACGACGACCCTGGAGGTGGAGGCCGTCTCGGCCGAGTACGGCCGCTCCCCGGCGGCGACGGCCACCGTCCCGTGGACGGACGGCACCGGGACCAACCTCGCCCTGAACCGTCCGGCCACCGCCTCGGGCCAGTGCAACGGCGCGGAGACCGCGGCCAAGGCGGTGAACGGCACGGTGACCGGCGGTACCACCGACAAGTGGTGCACCACCACGACGGCCAAGTGGCTGGAGGTGGACCTGGGCTCTCCGCGCGCCCTGGACCGCTTCGTGGTCCGTCACGCGGCGGCGGGCGGCGAGGACGCCGCGTGGAACACCCGGGACTTCACCGTGAAGGTACGCGCCTCCACGGCCGACCCCTGGACCACCGCCGTCACCGTCACCGGCAGTACGGCGGCCGTCACCACCCACCCCGTGTCCGCAACGGCCCGCCACGTCCGCCTGGAGATCACCCGGCCGACCCAGACCTCGGATCCCGCGGCCCGGATCTACGAGTTCGAGGCCTGGGGGCCGTGACGACGCGCAGCTGAGCCGCCGGGCACCGGCGCCAGGGCCACCGCCGGGGGCGGGAAGCGGGACGCACCCGCCTTCCCGCCCCCGGCTTCTCCGGGGCGAGGGGCCGACCACGAGAGGCGACGGAGATGCTTGCAGACGACGTAACCCTCCATGCGAAGAAGCCTGCGCTTGCACATAGAGAGCGTCTGCAAGTATTGTCGACGCACGTAAGACCTCCTCGCAATGACCTGGAAAGGTTCTCGTCATGCCTCTCGCGCTGCTGGCCCTGGCCATCGGGGCCTTCGGGATCGGAACCACGGAGTTCGTGATCATGGGCGTGCTGCCCCAGGTCGCGGGCGACTTCGGCGTCACGATCCCCACCGCCGGCTGGCTGGTGACGGGCTACGCCCTCGGCGTCGTCCTCGGCGCGCCGCTGCTGACGGTCCTGGGCACCAAGGTGTCCCGCAAGAAGATGCTCATGTTCCTCATGGGTCTCTTCGTCGTCGGCAACACGCTCTCCGCCCTGGCGCCGGCGTTCGGCCTGATGCTCGCCGGCCGGGTCGTCGCCTCGCTGGCCCACGGCGCGTTCTTCGGCATCGGCTCCGTCGTCGCCGCCGACCTGGTGGCCCCCCACAAGAAGGCCTCCGCCATCTCGCTGATGTTCACCGGTCTCACCGTCGCCAACATCGTCGGCGTCCCGCTCGGCACGTACATCGGACAGGCCGCGGGCTGGCGCACCACCTTCGCCGTCGTCGCCGCCCTCGGCGTGATCGGCCTGCTCGGCGTCGCCCGGCTCGTCCCCGAACAGGGCCGCCCGCCGGCCCCGAGCGTGCGCGGCGAGTTCGCCGCCTTCCGCCGGGCCCAGGTGTGGCTGGCGATGGGCATGACCGTCCTCGGCTTCGGCGGAGTCTTCGCCGCCGTCACCTACATCACCCCGATGATGACCGAGGTCGCCGGCTACTCCGAGGGCGCCGTCACCTGGCTCCTCGTGCTGCTCGGCACCGGCATGTTCCTGGGCAACCTGCTGGGCGGCAAGTTCGCCGACCG
>NZ_JAPSIW010000701.1 GCF_031178505.1 Streptomyces sp.
CCGAACAGCGCAGTCTGCTCGGGCCGGGGCACCCCGCCGTACTGGACACCCGCTACGAGATCGCCGTCCTGCTGGTCCGCACCGGGGAGCGGCACGCCGCCGAGGAGCTGTTGCGTCGCCTCGCCGACGAAGAGGACCGCGTCCTGCCCGACAGGAACACCGGGCACGGGCGCAGCCGGGCCCTGCTGGAGCGGCTGCGCCGGATGGGCTGAGGCGGGGTCCTCAGCCGGATCTCTGTGATCTGTGTTCACAGTCAATGACTCGTGTTAGCCTGCGGTCACGTCGTTCCGGAGGGGAGACAGGAAACTGTCTACGGACGGCGGCGGAGAACAGCGAGGGGAACAGTGCCCATGACGTCAGCAGCTCAGCGCGAGACCGAGCGGACCGGGGCGGAGGCGCTCCCCGAAGAGGGCAACCTCGTCGAGGTGCGCGGTCAGTCCTGGGTGGTCGCCCGCGTCGAGCCGTCCCCACCGGCCCCTGACGGCCGCGGGAACCGCCGCCCCGCGACCCTGGTCCACCTCCAGTCCGTCGCCGACGGCCGCTTCGGCGACACCCTCTCCGTGATCTGGGAGGTCGAGCCCGGCCGCCGCGTGCTGCCCGCCGGCTCCCTCCCCGACGCCTCCACCGGCACCTACGACTCCCCGAACCGCCTCGCCGCGTTCCTCGACGCCGTACGCTGGTCCGCCGTGGCCTCCGCGGACGCCAGGACCCTCCAGGCCCCCTTCCGCTCCGGCGTCGCCGTCGAGCCGTACCAGCTGGAGCCGGTCTCCCGCGCCGTCGGCGCGCCCCGCGTCAACCTGCTCCTCGCCGACGACGTCGGCCTCGGCAAGACCATCGAGGCCGGTCTCGTGGTGCAGGAGCTGATGCTGCGCGGCCGGGCCCGCCGCACCATGGTCGTCTGCCCGGCCGGCCTCACCCTCAAGTGGCGCGACGAGATGGCCGAGAAGTTCGGCCTGGAGTTCACCATCGTCGACTCCGAGCACTGCGCCCGTCTGCGCCGCACCCACGGCACGGCGGCGAACCCCTTCCGGGTCCACCCCCTCACGATCGTCTCCCTGCCCTGGCTGCGCGGCCAGAAGGCACAGCGTCTCCTCGACGAGGTCATCGGCGCCCCCGAGGAGAGCTCCGACGGTGAGTACAAGCGCTTCTTCGACCTCCTCGTCCTCGACGAGGCCCACCACGTCGCGCCGGCCGCGCCCAAGCAGGTGTACGCGGTCGACTCCCAGCAGACGAAGCTGATCCGGCGTCTCGTCCCGCACTTCGAGCACCGCCTCTTCCTCTCCGCCACCCCGCACAACGGCTACCCCGAGTCCTACACCGCCCTCCTCGAACTCATCGACGACCAGCGTTTCGCGCGCGGCGTCGACCCCGACAAGGACGCGCTCAAGGACACCGTCGTACGACGCCTGAAGTCGACGGTGACCAACGCGGACGGCACGCCCCGCTTCCGCACCCGCAAGACCCTCGAACTCCCCGTCGACTACACCCCGCTGGAGCGCGAGATCCACGGGTTGCTCGGCGAGTTCGCCGAGCTGCGCCGCAGGAAGCTGACGCCGAAGGCCCGAGGTGGACGCCGCGCCGCCGACCTGGTGACCCTGCTGCTGAAGAAGCGCCTCTTCTCCTCCCCGGCGGCCTTCCTGCACACCGTCCAGGTCTACCTGTCCCACCTGGAGGACACCGGCCCCGCCCGGGGCCGCTCCGCCGCCGCCGAAGTCCCCGAATGGCTGGAGGAGTTCGCCGACCTGGTCGCCGACCTCGACGACACCGGGCTGGTCGACGCCGAGGACGACGCGCTGACCCGCTCCACCTCGCTCACCCCGGCGGAGGACGGCCGGGAACTGGACCTGCTCCAGGAGATGGAGCGCTGGGCCCTCACGCACGAGGCGGCACCCGACTCCAAGGCGGAGGCGCTGATCCGCGCGCTCAAGGCCGTCTGCCGCCCCGACGGCAAGCGGTGGACCAACGAACGCGTCGTGGTGTTCACCGAGTACCGCGACACCCAGGAGTGGCTGTACGACCTCCTCCAGCAGGAGGAACTCACCGACGGCGGCCGTGTCGAGCGCCTGCACGGCGGCCTGTCGGCGGAGGAGCGCGAGCGCATCCGCCTCGGCTTCCAGACCGACCCGTCCCGCGCGGAGGGCACGGTCCGCATCCTCCTGGCCACCGACGCCGCCGGCGAGGGCATCGACCTCCAGAACCACTGCCACCGCCTGATCAACTACGACATCCCCTTCAACCCCAACAAGCTCGAACAGCGCATCGGCCGCATCGACCGCTGGGGCCAGAGGCACGACCCCGAGGTAACCCACTTCATCGGCTCCGGCTGGCAGCAGGCCCAGGCCGGCTCCTACGAGGCCGACCTGGAGTTCCTCTCCCGCGTGGCCAAGAAGGTCGCGCGCATGGAGCACGACCTCGGTTCCGTCAACGCCGTCCTCGCCGACGCCGTACAGCGCCGCATGACGGGCGACACCGCACCCGTCGATATCGAGAACGCCAGACCCAAGCCGATCAAGGGCCGCCGCACCGGCGGCGAGGTGGCGCCGGAGCAGAACGTCACCGCGCAGACGAAGCGGCTCGCCGACCAGTACGACGAGACGGTGACCGCGCTGGGGCTGACCCCGGCGAACGTCAAGCGGGTCGTCGACACGGCCCTGGCCCTGGACAACCAGCCGCCGCTTTTGCCCTCCACCTTCCGGGCCGAGGACTTCGAGCCGGGCGACCTGTTCGAGGTCCAGCCCCTGTCGGGCAGCTGGGAGCGGGCGACCCGCGGCCTCGCGCACAAGCTCCGCGAGGGCGAGCAGCGCCCGCTCACCTTCTCCCCGTCGGTGGCCGCGCGGGCCAAGGACGACGTGGTCCTCGCCCACCTCAAGCACCCGCTGGTGGCCCTCTCGACGCGTCTGCTGACGGCAGCCGTGTGGAACGCGGACTCGATCGGCCTCAGCCGCGTCACGGCGGTGCTCTCCGACGACCCGGCGGTGACGACGACCCTGGTCTCCGCGTACGCGCGCTACGTCCTCGTCGGCACCGACGGCACCCGTCTGCACGAGGAGGTCCTGTACGCGGGCGGCTGGTTCGGCGACACGGGCCGCTTCCGCCGCTGGGAGTCCGTGGGCGAGCAGGGCAGGGTCCTGTCCCAGGCGCTCACCGAGGGCGTCGAGGCGGCCCCGCACCTCCGCAAGGAGCTGACGCAGGCCTGGCCGAGGCTCCGCGACCCCCTCTACCGCTCCCTGGAGGCCCGGGCCGGTGAACTCGGCCGCCAGCTGGAGAGCAGGCTCGCCGACCGCCGGGCGGAGGAGGAACGCCGCATCACGGCCACCCTGGACCGCTTCGAGGCCACCCTGCGCGCCAAGCTCAAGGAGGAGGGCGAGGGGGAGGGCGAGCAGCTGGCCCTGCTGTCGACCCACGAGCTGACCGGCCACGAACGCCGCCAGTTCGAGGACGACCGCCGCCGCTGGCAGGAACGCCTCGACGGCCTCCCCGCCGAACGCGAACGCGAACTCGCCGCCATCGCCGCCCGCTACCGCGAGCCTCGCTCCCACCTCTTCCCCGCCGCCGTCGTCTTCGTGATCCCCGCAAAGGAAGCCCGCCGATGAGCCCCCGCCGCCCCATGAGCCGTGGAGTCGCCGCCGCCAAGGCCCAGGCCGCCGACGGCCGCCG
>NZ_JAPSIW010000702.1 GCF_031178505.1 Streptomyces sp.
GATACGTATTTGGGTCAGGGGCGGCGGAGTGCGGCGAGCGCCCGGTCGGCGTGTGCGCTCATCCGCAGCTCGCTGCGCACGACCTCCCGCACCCGCCGGTCCTGTCCGATCACGAAGGTCACCCGCTTCGTCGGCGCGAGGGAGAAGCCGCGCTTCACCCCGAACCGGGCACGGAGAGCGCCGTCCGGGTCGGAGAGCAGGGGGAATCCGAGCGAGTGCCGCTCGGCGAACTCCCGCTGCCGGTCGACCTCGTCGGCGCTGACGCCGACCAGTCGCGCCCCCACCGCGTGGAACTCGGCCGCCAGATCCCGGAAGTGGCAGGCCTCGGCGGTGCAGCCCGGAGTGAGAGCCGCCGGGTAGAAGAAGAGGACGACCGGCCCGTCGGCCAGCAGCCCCGTCAGGGAACGGGGCGTCCCCGTCTCGTCCGGAAGGGTGAAGTCCTCGACGAGGTCACCGATGTTCATGCAGTCCGTCCCCGATCCGTGCCCGCCGCGCACCGGCAAGTCCGGTGGCCGGCCGGAGACGTTACCGCAGAGTACGTTCCGTGGGGACCCCGGCCGGGGCACCGGCGGCGCGGGCGTCCAGGACGGCGAGCACCCGCTCGCCCCACCGCAGGTTCTCCTCCTCCAGGAGCCGGCCCCGCAGGAGCGTCAGATACGGTCCGACCCGCTCCGCCTCCCGCAGGTACGTCTCCTCGTCCCGGCCGTCCAGCAGCCACTCCCGCAGCCGTTCGTACCGCGCCAGCTTGCCCCGCGCGGTCTCCATCCGCTCCGCCACGAAACCCCGGACCGCCTCCGTGTCCCCGCTGTCGCACGCCTGGACCTGCACCATCAGCTCGTCGCGGACGGCGGTCGGACGCGGCGCCGTCGTCGTGTACGCGTACAGGTCCGCGCGCCCGGCCTCCGTGAGGCGGAACATCCGCTTGTTGGGACGCCGTTCCTGCTCGACGACCCGGGCCGTGATGAGTCCGGCCTCGGAGAGCCGGTCCAGCTCGCGGTAGAGCTGCTGAGGGGTCGACGCCCAGAAGTTGGCGACGGACACGTCGAAGATCTTGGCCAGGTCGTACCCGGATGCCTCACCCTCCAGGAGAGCGGCGAGAACGGCGTGCTTGAGCGACATCCCGACACGCTAGCAGTCCGTTGAATAGTTTCCTCCGCACCTATTCAACGGACGCACCACCCCGGCGGCCCGGGGCGGCCGCTCCCCCGGGCGGGGGCGCTTCGCTGGCAGCGTGCCACGGGGCCCGCCTACTGTGGAGGAGGGAGGAGAGGGCAGACCGCGCGGGGGCAGACCCGGAGGAACGGCACGATGGACAGCGACGCCTTCGTCTACACCACGTACATCCGGACCACGCCCGACGACCTCTGGAAGGCCCTCACCGAACCCGAGCTCACCCGCCGGTACTGGGGCGTCGCCTTCGAGACGGAGTGGACGCCGGGCGCCGCCATGGTCTGGGACGAGGGCGGCCGGCGGACCTCCGACCCCGAGCAGATGGTCCTCGAGGCCGTGCCGGGCCGCCTCCTCTCGTACACCTGGCACACCATCACCCCCGCCTGGGCCGAGGCCGTCGGCATCGGTGACGAGGTCTACGCGCGGCTCGCGGCGGAACGCCGGTCCAAGGTCACCTTCGCCCTCGAACCCGCGGGAGACATGGTCCGGCTCACCGTCACCCATGACGACCTGGAGCCCGGCGGCACGATCCGCGAACTGATCGGCGAGGGCTGGCCGGCCCTGATCTCCAGCCTGAAGTCGCTCCTGGAGACCGGCGAGGAACTCCCGCCGCCCCCGCGCTGACAGCCCCTCCACCACCTCTGCATCCAAGGAGTCGCCGTGCCGGACGTCACCGAGGTCGAGGTCGGCGCGGGCGGCGCCACGCTCCGGGTGGAAGCGCGGCGCCTCGCCCCCGACGAGGGCCTGGAGGGGTTCGGCGGCCGGCTGCCCGACCTCTCCGCCGTCACCGAGGCCCTCTCCGCCTTCGCCGAACAGATCGGACGGGCCCTCGACCGGGCGGCCCCCGACCGGGCCACCGTCGAGTTCGGCTGCCAGCTCTGCCTGGACGCCGGCCGTCTCACCGCGCTCGTCGTCCAGGGCGGTGCCCAGGCCAGCCTGCGCGTCACCCTCGAATGGGACAGGACCGGCCGCTGAACCCCCGGCCCACCCGTGGATCACTTCCTCACCCGGTCGTCCGGTACTCCACCGTCAGCGTCACCGGCGCGTCCCGGTTCACGAAGAGGTACGCCGTCCCGGCCGGGGCCGCCGCGAACCCGAGCCGCATCTGCGTGGTCCCGCCCCGGTTCAGCGCCGCGACCGCCGCAGCCGACAGCTCCGACGACATCGCGCTCCCCGAGAAGAAGGCCGGCACCTCCGCCCCGCCCGCGACCGTCGCCGCCGCCGACCAGTCCGTGGCCTCGACCGCGCAGCCGCCGAAGCAGCCCGACCGGACGTCCACCAGCAGCCGGTTCCCCGCCGGCGAGGCCCACGGATCGCCCGAGCCACCGCTGCGCGCGACCGTCAGCCAGGCCCGGGTGACCTCCGCCCCCGCCGGAATCCGGGAGGTGTCGAAGGAGACCACCGACCGGTTCACGCGACCGTCCGCGCCCCGGCCGACCGCGAGCCCGTACGAGTCCTCCAGCGTGCCGACCGCGGCGCCCGACCCGTCGGCCGCCGCCTTCACGTACCCGTCCTCGGCGTCCGTGCTGGACAGGACGGCCCGCCCCGGCAGGGGCGGCGGCGTGCCCTCGCCGCGCAGCGCCCGCACCATCGCCATCACGGCCTCGATCTGTTTCCCACCGTGCCGCGCGTACGCCCGGTCACCGAGGTAACCCCACCAGTTCCAGCACCCGTTGGGGTTCTCCAGGGTCGCGGTCGGCGCCGCCTGCGGGTAGAGCACGATCAGGTCGTTGGTGTCGGCGTACTCGTTGAGGTAGGCGCCCTCCACGAACCGCGTCCCGAAGCCCTGGTACGTGTACCCCTGCTTGCAGCCGTGCAGGGCGACCAGCAGCCGGCAGCGGGCCCCGGCCGCGCAGGACGACGGCACGTACGCGAACCCTTCCGGGCCCATGGACAGGGCCGCCGCCGAACCGCCGGGGGCGTACGCGTTCTGGTCGAACCGGATGAGCGAACCACCCGTCCCCGACCCCGGCGCGGCCACCGGACCGAGCAGATGCCCGAGCAGCGCGCCCGGCGCGTCGATCCCGCAGTCGTTCAGGTACGGACTCGCCGTCACCGCGCACGCGTTGGGGCCGAGCGGCGTGACCCACGCGTGCCCGGCCGCCGAGGACCGGTCGTGGCGCACACGGGCACCGAACCGCCCGAAGTGGTCCGCCAGCGCGTCCACCACCGGCCGCTTCACCGTCGTGTCGTTCGCACCGCCGAACACGTACACCGGGTCCCCGGCCAGCTGCTCCACCGGATCGATCAGCCCCTGCGCCGAGCGTTCCCGCGTCAGCCGCTCCAGGCCCGCGGGATCCAGCGGCTGCGTGGTGTCCATGCAGGCGTTGAGCGCGGTGGACAGCGAGCCGCGCGCGCAGTCGTACGGCCCCGAGGCGAAGGACGCCGAACCCTCGAACGTACCGGAGTACGCCACGTGCAGTTGTGTGGCCATGTAGCCGCCGGACGACACGCCCGCGCTGAACACGGCGCCGACGTCGTAC
>NZ_JAPSIW010000703.1 GCF_031178505.1 Streptomyces sp.
GGTCGCGCGGAGCCAGCGTTCGGTGGTTCCGGTCCCGGGGGCGGCGTCCAGGGTCGTACGCCCGTCGAGGCGGAGGGTGCGGGTGCGGTCGTCCGGCCCCTCCACACGCAGGGGGGCCGGGACCAGGTCCATCGGGTCGGGGTTCACGCGTCAGTCCTTCACCGCGCCGCCCAGTCCGGAGACCAGTCGGCGCTGCACGAGTACGAAGAAGACGAGGACCGGGACGGTCATGACGGTGGAACCGGCCATGATGCCGCCCCAGTCGTTCTCGTCCGGCTTGAAGAAGACGAGCAGCGCCATCGGCAGCGTCGACTGCGAGGTGTCGCTGATGAGGAAGGACTTCGCGAAGAGGAAGTCGTTCCAGGTGGAGATGAACGAGAAGACGCTCGTCGCGACGAGGCCGGGCAGCACCAGGGGGAAGAGGATCTGCCACAGGAAGCGGGTGCGGCTCGCGCCGTCGATCTGCGCCTGCTCCTCCAGGGCCTCGGGGACGGCCCTGACGAAGCCGCGCAGCATCCAGATCGCGAAGGGCAGCGAGAAGGCGAGGTGCGGCAGGATCAGCGAGCCGAGGGTGTTGAGCTGGCCGAGGTCCCGCATGAGGAAGAAGAGGGGGATGGTGAGCGCCTCCACCGGCACCATCTGCGCGATCAGGAACATCACGAGCAGTGTCGTGCGGTAGCGGAAGCGGAAGCGTGTGACGGCCGTCGCCGCCAGGAAGGCGATCAGCGCGGAGGCGAGGACGACGCTGACGGCCACGACGAGCGAGTTGAGGAAATAACGGCCGAATTCCTGCTGCTCGAAGACGCGCCGGAACGAGTCCAGGGTCGGGGAGAACGTCCAGGGGCGGGGCTGGGCCGACTGGATCTCGCCGGCCGGTTTGAGGGCGGACAGGACCATCCAGTAGAGGGGGAAGGCGACGCCGGCGGCCACGAGGAGGGTGACGGCCTCGGCGGCGAGACGCCCGGGCCGCCGGATCCGCGCCCGGGCACGGAGGCGGGCCCGCAGCGGCGTACGGGCGTGTCCGCCGGGGGCGCGGACAGGGGGGACGGAGGCGGTCACAGTTCTTCTCCCTGGCGGCGCAGGAGCCGGAGGTACACGAGCGTCACGGCCAGCAGGATCAGCAGCATGACGACGCCGATCGCCGCGCCCAGGCTGTACTGGGAGGAGGCGAAGGCCTTCTGGTACGCGTACACGTTGAGGACGAGGTTCTGGCCGGCGATGCCGCCGCCGTGCGTCATCACGTAGATCTGGGTGAAGACCTTGAAGTCCCAGATGATCGACTGGATCGTGACGACGACCAGGATCGGCCGGAGCAGCGGCGCGGTGACGGAACGCCAGATCCGCCACTGTGAGGCGCCGTCGAGGGCGGCGGCCTCCAGGACCTCGGTGGGGACGGCCCGGATGCCCGCGTAGACGGTGACCATCACGAACGGGAAGGAGCACCAGACGACTTCCATCAGGACCAGGGCGAAGGCGCTGTACCGCCCGTACGTCCAGGAGAAGTCGCCGAGGCCGAGGAGCCGGTTGACGGGCCCGAAGTCGGGGTCGAAGAGGAAGACCCAGACGGTGGAGCCGGTGACGGCGGGGGTCGCCCAGGCGCCGAGCGCGGCCAGCATGAGGACGAGCCGTGGCAGGGCGCGGACACGGGTCAGGAGCACGGCGAGGGCACAGCCCACGGCGAGGGTCGTGACGACACAGGCGGCGGCGAAGACGACCGTGGCGAGGAGGACCTGCCGGAACTGGGGGTCGGTGAAGAGGGCGGTGTAGTTGGCGAGGCCCCGGAAGGTGGTGGGCTCGCCACCGCTGACCTGCGCCTGGGTGTACTCCAGGACGGAGATGAGGCCGAGCTGGTAGACGGGGTAGACGAGGAGCGCGCCGAGGACGAGCAGGGCGGGCAGGAGGTAGAGCCAGGGCGTCCAGGAGCCGGGCGTGCCGGGGCGGTGGGGGCGGCTCCGCCGAGCCGGCGGGCGCGGGTCCGTGGCTCCCGGGCGTAGGCCCGTGGCCCCTGGGCGCGGGTCCGTCCCTTCGGGGCGTCGGTCCGTGGCTCCCGGGCGCGGGGCGGCAGGGGTCTCGGGAGCACGGGCGACACCGGAGCCACCGGCCTTTGCAGGAACGCCCCCGGGCGGCTCGCGGAACTTCCCGGCGTACGGGTTCGGCATCGGATCAGCCCGCCGACGTGAAGGCGGCGTTCATCTTCCCGGCCGCGTCCTCGGTGGCCGTCCGGACGTCCTTCCGGCCGCTGACGATCTCCTGGAACATCGTCGGGAGGACGAGGGAGGAGTCGATGCGGCCCCATCCGGCGGAGGCCGGGACGAAGCGGGTGCCGGCCGCCAGGGTGTCCGTGAACGGCTTCACGAAGGGCTTGCGGCGGGCCGCGTCGGCGCGGACGTCGGTGTACGTGGGCAGGAAGCCCATCGCGTCGAACAGCTTCGCCTGGGTGTCCTTCCCGGCGAGGGACTTCATGAGGTCCACGGCGAGGGTCCGGTGCGAGGTGCTCCGCAGGACGCCGAGGTTGTTGCCGCCGGCGAAGGCGGGGGCGATGGAGCCGGGGGTGGCGCCGGGGAGGGGCACGACGGCGTACCTGCCCTTCACGGTGCCGGCCTCCACGGCGGCGTGGCTGAAGTCGCCGCCGATGGCCATGGCGGCCTTGCCGGAGGCGAAGGCGGTGACGGTGGCGTTGCCGCCCATCTGGGCGCACTTGGCGGCCGGGCAGTTGTCGTCGCCGAAGAGGGAGGTGTACGTGGTGATGCCGCGCCGGGCGGCCTCGCTGTCGATCGCGGCGCGGGTGTCCGGTCCCTCGCCGGTGGCGAGTTCGCCGCCGGCCGCCCAGACGAAGGGCAGGGCGCCGTAGGTGTAGGCGCCGCCGACGGCGATGCCGTACAGCTCGGGCCTGGCCCGGTGGATCTTCTTCGCGGTCGCGACCAGTTCGGCCTGGGTCCGGGGGACGGTGAGGCCGAGTTCGCGGAAGACGTCGGTGCGGTAGTAGAGGGCGCGCACGCCGACGAAGAGGGGTGCTCCGTAGACCTTGCCGTCGACGGTGACGGAGCGCTTCGCGGTGGGGTCGGCGTCCTTCGCCTCGGGCCAGGCGGCGAACTCGGCGGTGACGTCGGCGAGTCCGCCGTCCTGCACGTATCCGGCGGTGTCGGTGTTGCCGTACTCGATGAGGTCGGGGGCGGATCGGGGGTCGTTGAAGGCGGCCTTGACGCGCTGGGCGCGGGTCTCGACGGGGATGTACTCGACCTCGACCTCCGTGCCGGCGTGCCGCTGCTCGAAGGCGGTGACGGCCTGTTCGACGACCTGTTCCTTGGGCTTGTTGTTCACCTCCTGGAACAGCCAGACGCGGAGGGTGCCGGACTTCTCGTCGCCGGTGGCCGTGCCGCCGGAGGTCCCGGGCGCGCAGGCGGTGGCCGTGAGGGCGGCGAGCAGGAGCGTGGCCGCCGCGGCGGTGAAGGAGGTCCCCCGCGCTCGGACGGAGCCGAGCGCCTGGGAGAGGGCAGGAAGCTTCATGGAACGGATCCCTCCGAGCGTGCGTTGCAACATACGCAACGTGCGTTTCGTGCTGCACAACACGCGTGAGGTTAGGGGCGGTTCCCGCCCACCCACAAGAGGTCTCGACCACTTCCGTCCCGGCCGCACCCGCCGG
>NZ_JAPSIW010000091.1:0-11855 GCF_031178505.1 Streptomyces sp.
CCGGCGGCGGGCGCTCCCGCGGCGGCGCCACCCGCTCCCGCTCCACCCGGCAGCCGAGGTCCACGGACGGCTGACGGACGCCCGGTCCGGAGAGCCGGGGGCCGCGGAGGATCTCCGCGGCCCCGGCCCACGTCCCCGGCCGTCCGGCGGAAACACGCCGGGGGAGGACACCCCGTGACGAGTTCGCGCAGACGTGCGAACGGCCGGTGACCGCCGGTGAACGTCCGGCGAATTGAGGGCGGCCGGGGTTCCGGCCCGCGCTCTGCGCGCGTCAGCATCGCGGGCATGCGTATTCCCCCTCGGATCGGCCTGGCCGGCGGCGTCGCGGCCGCCCTCCTCTCCTCCCTTCTCCTGGGCGCCCCCGCCGGCGCCGCGCCGGCCCCCGCGCCCGTCGCCGCGCCCCTCACGGCGGCGGCCCACGGCACCGTCTGCTCCTCCGACCTGCCCGCGCAGGCCCACGACACCCTCCGGCTCATCGAGGCGGGCGGCCCCTTCCCGTACCGGCAGGACGGCTCCGTCTTCCAGAACCGGGAGCGGCTCCTCCCGGCCCAGAACTCCGGCTACTACCACGAGTACACGGTGAAGACCCCGGGCACGTCCACGCGCGGCGCCCGCCGGATCGTCACCGGCAGCGCGGAGCGGGAGGACTACTACACCGCCGACCACTACGCCTCGTTCGACCTGATCGACCACGCCTGCTGAACCGTACGGCTCCGGCCGCGGCGGCGTCAGCGGCGGCGCGGGGCCGTCCACTCCAGGCGGGCCCGGACCCGCGGGTCGCGGACGAACTCCAGGGCGGCGAGCGCCGTCTCGCGCGGCTCCCCGTCCGGGTCGCCGTCCGCCAGGATCGACGCCAGCGCGTCGACGGCGCGCGGGTCCTGACGGATCGCCAGGCCGCGGGCCGCCTCCGCCGCCGTCTCCGGATCGTCGTCGCCGAGCCGCTCCGCCAGGCCCTCACGGACGAGCGGTGAGTCCTCGGGGAGTTCGGCCAGGGCCAGCGTCGCCCAGTCCCGCACGCGGGCGTCCGCGTCCCGGCTCAGCGCCAGCAGCACGCGCACGGCCTCGCCGTGCCCGGCGGGCACGATCCCGGCCAGCGCCGAGGCGACCGCCCGCCGCACCACCGCGTCCGGGTGCCCGGCCGCCGCGAGCAGCTCGGGCACCGCCGCCGGGTCACCGCACTCGCCGAGCGCCGTCACCACCGACAGCAGCGGTTCCCGGCCACCTCCGGCGACAGCCTCCGACGCCAGCCGCCGCAGCACCGGTACGGCGCCCGGCCCGAAGCCCGGCAGGGTGCCCAGGACCCGAGCCCCGAGCGCCCGCCGCAGCGGGTCACGGTAGGCGCACCAGGCCGACGCCGTCGCGAAGGTCTCCTCGTCGGCCCGCCCGGCCAGTTCGGCCACCACCGTCGTCCAGTCGTCCAGCTCCGGGTCACCGCAGCGCAACGCCCGCGCCGCCAGCTCCTCGTGCGGGGTGCGCCGCCCGAGCGCCGCCTCCAGAAGGGTGGCGACGGCCGCGTGGCCGGTCTGCCGCTCGTCGCCGCGCCCCGGCCGGCCGTCCTCGCGCAGCAGCTCCACCACCACGGTCACCCCGCCGTCCTCCCGGACCCGCCGGACCACCGCCTCGTACGTCTCACCGCCCTCGTTCCCGGCGACCAGCCCGCGCCGCAGCTCGGCCGCGATGTCGGCGCCGATCCACCGCCGCGCCTCCCGCAGCGCCGGTTCCAGGGCCCGCGCCCCGTGGTCGAGGAGCGCCCGCACGCAGCCGGTGGAGCCGCGCCGGGCGGCGGCGACGAGCGGGACGAGCCCGTCGGGGCCCGGCCGGTCGGGATCGGCACCGTGCTCCAGGAGCGCCCGGAGGGTGCCGGTGTGACCGAGCCGTACCGCCCAGGCCGGCGCGGTCCACCCGTACGCCTCCTCCTGGTCGGGCCGGGCGCCGCCCGCGAGCAGCGCCCTGACCACCTCGGTGTGCCCGCCGCAGGCCGCCCCGCACAGCGGCAGGTCGCCGCCGTCGGCGCCGCTCGCCCGGCCGGGGTCCGCCCCGGCGGCGAGGAGCAGCCGTACGATCCCCGGTTCGTCGGCGACCGCCGCGCGGTACAGGGCGGTCTCCCCCTCGTCCAGGGCCTCGGGGTCGGCCCCGTTCCGCAGGGCCCTCACCACCCCGTCCTCGTCACCGTCCAGGACAAGCTCGAACAACGTGCTCATACCGCGACCCTGACCCGAGGCCCGGGCCGGGGGCAAATCATTACCGGTTCACGCGGGTTCGCGGTGAAGCGCGGCACCGTCCGGACCACCTCGCGCGGGAAGGGGACCGCCGAAGCACCGGACGCCGCGGACCGCGCCCCGCGGGCGACGCCGCTGATCTCCGCACACCCCCTAGGATCGACCGGCATACGACGACAACGGGGGAGCGCCATGACCGGTCGGGTCACCGCGGTGAGCCGCAACGAGACGTACTCGTTCAGCAAGCCCAATCGCGAGTCCGTCACGCTCCTCGCGGGGCTCGGCGTGGCAGGGGACGTGCACGCGGGTGAGACGATCCGCCACCAGTTCCGCATGACCTACGAGCCGGACCTGCCCAATCTGCGCCAGGTGCACCTGATGCACGAGGAACTCTTCGGCGAACTCGCCCGCAAGGGCTTCGAGGTCTCCGCCGGGCAGCTCGGCGAGAACATCACCACGCGCGGCGTGGACCTGCTGGGCCTGCCCACCGGCGCTCTGCTCCGTCTCGGGGAGCAGGCGGTGCTGGAGGTGACGGGCCTGCGCAACCCGTGCGCGAAGATCAACGACTTCCGTGAGGGGCTGCTCGGCGAGGTCTTCGCCCTCGACCCCGAGTCCGGCGCGTTCTCGTTCAAGTCCGGCGTCATGGCCGTGGTCCGCCGGGGAGGGACCGTCCGCCCCGGCGACGGCGTCGAGGTCGAGTACCCGCCTGTGCCCCACCGCCCCCTGGAACGGGTCTGACGGGTGCCCCGCCGGTCACGCCGCGCATTCCAGGACCGTTCCGCAGAGGCGGCACCGGGCGCGGAGGGAGCGCCCGGCCGGGAGGCGGAGGCGTCGGCGGCAGACGGGGCAGGGGAAGGTGACGTGGGTGGCGGGGGCGCCGCCGTCGAAGGCGTACCGGGCGCCGGGGGCCGCCCGGCCGAGGCGCCGCTCCCCGGCGTAGCGGCGCCGGGCCGTCCAGGAGGCGCCGGCCAGCGGCGGCTGCCGCCGCTCGCGGGCCGCCTCGGCCCGGCCCCGTACCCACGCCTCGTACGCCACCGCGCTGGTGAACCACGGTGACGGGTCCTCACCGAAGCGGGCGGACCGCAGGGCGAGGACGTAGCCGAACTCCTCAGGGGTGAGGTAGCCGAGCTTCTGGCTCTCCGCGCCGTCCTGCCGGTACGCGTCGAGAAGCAGCCATCCGGCGCCCAGGTAGGTGGTCGCCACGTCGGTGAGGATCTCGTTCGCCGCCGTGCCGGGAAAGCGCAGGCCGAGCCGGTGGAGCAGGACGTGGGTGAGCTCGTGGGCGAGGGCCGCGCCGATGTCGGCGCGGCGGGTCAGGAACCGGTCGCTGAGCTCCACGGCGTACCCGGGCCCCGCGGTCAGCTCGACGCTCGCCGCGTGCTCCATCCGGCGGAACCGCACGACGGGCCGCGCCTCGGGCAGCCGCAGGTGGCCGGCGAGGGCGGCGGCCACCCGCCGCACCCCGGTGGTGAGCTCCTCGCCGGGGCCGAGGGCCACCGAGGCGGCGGGCACGCTCGCGGCGTAGCACCGCAGTCGGGCGGGGGGCAGGCGCCGGTGCAGGGCGGTGAGCGAGGCGTGCACGGTCGCGCGGTGCGGGAAGCCGTGGACGACTCCGTACGGGTCCCCCTGAGCGGGTGTACCGCCGACACGGTCGGCTCCATGACGGTTCGGCATGCCGGATCCCCCC
Source organism: Streptomyces sp. (assembly GCF_031178505.1). Classification (GTDB taxonomy): domain Bacteria; phylum Actinomycetota; class Actinomycetes; order Streptomycetales; family Streptomycetaceae; genus Streptomyces; species Streptomyces gulbargensis. The sequence goes on from NZ_JAPSIW010000091.1 coordinate 3,907, forward strand.
TGCCGTTCACTGTACGGTCCTACGGTCCCCCAACGGCTCTGGCCGAAAAGGCTTCCTTGTGACGGCAGTGGGGCGTTGCCCATAATTCCCGGCATGCTTTGACGGGCGCATGTCATGACCGCATGCCGTGGCGTCAGGGCCAACCCCCCATGAAAGAAGGCAGACACGTGAAGAAGAACCGACTGGTCCGCGCGCTCCAGAAACTGGCCGCGGCCGGCGCCGTCGTCCTGGCGGCCGTCAGCCTCCAGCCCACCACGGCCTCCGCCGCCCCGGCGCCCGTCGTCGGCGGCACCCGCGCCGCCCAGGGCGAGTTCCCCTGGATGGTCCGGCTCTCCATGGGCTGCGGCGGCTCCCTGCTCACCCCGCAGATCGTCCTCACCGCCGCCCACTGCGTCAGCGGCTCCGGCAACACCACCAGCATCACCGCCACCGCCGGTGTCGTGGACCTCCAGTCCAGCAGCGCCATCAAGGTCCGCTCCACCAAGGTCCTCCAGGCCCCCGGCTACAACGGCCAGGGCAAGGACTGGGCCCTGATCAAGCTGGCCAGCCCGATCACCACCCTGCCCACCCTCAAGATCGCCGAGACCACCGCGTACAACAGCGGCACCTTCACCGTGGCCGGCTGGGGTGCCACCTACGAGGGCGGCGGCCAGCAGCGCTACCTGCGCAAGGCGACGGTGCCCTTCGTCTCGGACGCCGAGTGCCAGCGCGCGTACGGCAGCTCCCTCGTCCCCGGTGAGGAGATCTGCGCCGGCTACAACGAGGGCGGGGTCGACACCTGCCAGGGCGACTCCGGCGGCCCGATGTTCCGCAAGGACAACACCGGTGCCTGGATCCAGGTCGGCATCGTGAGCTGGGGCGAGGGCTGCGCGCGGCCCGGCTACCCCGGCGTCTACACGGAGGTCTCCACCTTCGCCGCCGCGATCAAGTCGGCCGCGGCCACGCTCTGACCGGTCGGGGCGAGCAAGCGCTCGACGGCCGGTTCCCCCGGGGAACCGGCCGTACGACCGCCGAGGAGGGCCCCGGGGCGCCGACCGCCCCGGGGCCCTCCGGCACACGGAGGGTCAGGGCCGGTCCGGCAGCAGCTCCACGCCGGTCACCCCGCCGCCCTCCAGCTCCAGGACCCACACCTCGTTCGCGCCCTCCCGCAGCACCGGCCCCGGCAGGAACAGCGCGTCCTGCGGGCCGACCGCCCAGTACCGGCCGAGGCAGAAACCGTTCACCCACACGAAGCCCCGGGTGCCGCCGCCGATCCGCAGCCACGCGTCCCCCGCACCCGCCACCGTCACCGCGCCCCGGTACAGGCCCCGACCGCCGCCGTCCTCCGGCACCGGGCCGAACGGCACCGCGCCGACCGCCGCCGCCTCGAACGCGTCCAGCCGCAACCCCCGCGCCCCGATCCCGTGCAGGAACTGCCGCTCGTGCCGCACCCCACCCGTGAGGCCCTTCTCCTCCCCCTGACGGGGCCCGTAGTTGACCCGCCCGAGGGACTCCACCCACAGGTCCACCACCGCCGGGCCCGCCACCGGCTCCGGAAGCGCCGCCTCCTCCGCCGCGAGCACCCCCGCCACGGCCCCGTCCACCTCCACCACCGCCCGGTCCCGCAGCCCCGTCACCGACAGCGGATACGGCTGGCGCGGCCCCGGCACCTCCACCCGGTAGCGGACCAGGCCCCGGTCCACGCCCAGCTCCTCGAAGGACGGCGGCACCGGCGCCACCACCTCCGGCCCGCCGAGCGCCTCCAGGACCGCGCGCAGCGGCGCCCAGCCGCCCAGACCGGCCCGCACCGGCGCCGCGAGCCGGGCCGGCGGCTCGGGGACCCCGGGCAGCGGACCCTCCGCGTACGGCGCGAGCACCTCGCGGAACCGCCAGAACTTCTCCGTCGGCCGCCCCGCCTCGTCCACCGGCGCGTCGTAGTCGTACGAGGTCACCGTCGGCAGCAGCGGCCCGTCGTGCAGGTCACCCGCGCGATTCGCGCCCGCCCACCCCGCGAAGTTCGAACCGCCGTGCGCCATGTACACATTGACCGAGGCCCCGCACTCCAGGATCTCCCGAAGCGCCTCCGCCGCGTCCCCCGCGTCCCGCACCGCGTGCTCCGTCCCCCAGTGGTCGAACCAGCCGCACCAGAACTCCATGCACATCAACGGCCCCGCCTGCCGGTGCCGCCGCAGCGCCGCGAACCCCTCCCGCGCCCCCGCACCGAAATTGGCCGTCACCAGCACCCCCGGCACCGAACCGCCCGTCAGCATGTGGTCCTCGGGCCCGTCCGAGGTGAACAGCGGCACGCTCACCCCGCACTCCCGCAGCAGCTCCGCCAGCCACACCAGATAGCCCCGGTCACTGCCGTAACTGCCGTACTCGTTCTCCACCTGCACCAGCACCACCGGCCCGCCCCGGTCCACCTGACGCTCCACCACCTGCGGAAGCAGCCGCCGGAACCAGGACTCCACCGGCGCCAGGAACCCCGGGTCCCGCGTCCGCACCCGCCGCCCCAGCGGACCGGTCACCCAGTGCGGCAGACCGCCGTTCTCCCACTCGGCGCAGATGTACGGCCCCGGGCGCACGATCGCCCGCATCCCCGCCCGCGCCACCGCGTCGAGGAACCGGCCGAGCGCCTCCACGTCCGCGTACCGCCCCGGCTCCGGCTCGTGCAGATTCCACGGGACGTACGTCTCCACACAGCCGAGGCCCATCGCGCGCAGCATCCCCAGCCGGTGCTCCCAGTGGCCCTCGTGCACCCGGAAGTAGTGCAGCGCCCCCGACAGCAGCCGCACCGGCCGCCCGTCGAGCAGAAAGTCCTCGTCACCCACAGCGAACGCGCTCATGACCTCACCCTCGCCCTCTGGCGGCGGGCCGGTCCATGGACAAAGATCGTCGCAGTTTGGACATCAGGAGCCGCACGCCGGGGAGGGCCGGTCCATGTACCACACCTGGATGCGCTACTTCACGCCCAGCCCGGTCCACCAGCGCCTCGGCCTCGTCTGCCTCGGCGTCGGACTCCAGCACGGCGCCCTGCCGACCGTCGGGCCCCGCACCCTCGACCACCACGTGGCCGTCGTCGTCTCCGCGGGCGGCGGCTGGTACCGGGGTGCCGACGGACGGCGCACCACCGTCACCGCCCCCGCCCTCATCTGGCTCACCCCCGGCACCCCGCACCACTACGCCGCCGACACCGGCACCGGCTGGGACGAGGCCTTCGTCGACTTCGCGGGACCCGCCACCGCCACGTACACCGAACTCGGCTACATCGAGCCCGACCGGCCCGTCGTCCCCCTCTCCGACGCCGCTCCCGCCCGCGCCGCCATCGGCCGCATCGCCCGCGCCGCCCGCCCCGGCAACCCGTTCCTGGAGGTCGAGACCGGCGCCGCCGTCCACGAACTCCTCGTCGCCCTGCGCCGCGCCCGTGCCGACACCAACACCGACGGCGCCCCCGTCCTCGCCGCCCTCGCCCGCGACGCCTGCCGGCCGCTGACCGTCGCGGAACACGCCGCCCGGCACGGCATGACCGCGGCCGAGCTGCGCACCGCCGTCCGCCGCGCCGCCGGGTGCAGCCCCAAGGACTACCTGCTCACCGTCCGCCTCGGCCGCGCCAAGGAACTGCTCGCCACCACCGAACTGCCCGTGGCGGCCGTCGCCCGCCGCGTCGGCTACGACGACCCCGCCTACTTCTCCCGCCTCTTCACCCGCCGGGTCGGCACCGCGCCCATCCGCTTCCGCGCACAGCAGGGACGGGCCGTGCACGGCGGCTGGAGCACCCGCGTTCCGGATCCCGAACACCCGCCGACGATTCCGCCGAGGTCCGGATAGGCTCGCTGACCATGAGCGACACCACCGACATCGACGGGGCCGTACGGGCCGAGCTGACCCGCCTGCGCGAGAGCATCGACAACATCGACGCGGCGGTGGTCCACATGCTCGCCGAACGCTTCAAGTGCACCCAGCAGGTCGGCGTCCTCAAGGCGAAGCACCAGCTGCCGCCCGCCGACCCGGCCCGCGAGGCCCGCCAGATCGCCCGCCTGCGACAGCTCGCGGAGAACGCCAGACTGGACCCGGCGTTCGCGGAGAAGCTCCTCAACTTCATCATCGCCGAGGTCATCCGCCACCACGAGACGATCGCCGACGGAGCGGGCGGGCCGATCGCGGGCGGTGACGCCGCGAACGGGACCGCCGGGTCCGCGTCCGGCGCCGCCGATCCGTCCGGCGCCGCCGACGCCGGCCGGACCCTCCGATGACCCGGGTCACGGTCTTCACCCTCGGCGGGACCATCTCCGCGCGGGGCGACGGCGCCACCCGCCTGACCGGCGCCGAGGTCCTCGCCGGGCTCGGCGCCCCCTCGCACCCGGCCCCCGCCCGGCTCACCCCCGAGGACGTCGAGCTGCGCGACTTCCGGCGCGTCCCCAGCTCCTCCCTCACCCACGAGGACCTGGCCGCCCTCGCCGCCGAGGTCCGCGCGGCCGTCGCCGCCGGCAGCGGGGTCGTCGTCGTCCAGGGCACGGACACCCTGGAGGAGACCGCGTTCCTCCTCGACCTGCTCTGCACCACCGAGCGGCCGGTCGTCGTCACCGGCGCCCTGCGCCGCGCCGACCTGCCCGGCGCCGACGGCCCCGCCAACCTGGCCGCCGCCCTCGCCGTCGCCGCCGACCCCGCCTGCCGGAACCTCGGCGTCCTCGTCGTCCTCGCCGACGAGATCCACGCCGCCCGCCACGCCCGCAAGACCCACACCACCTCCGTCACCACCCTCGCCTCGCCCGGCGCCGGCCCCCTCGGCGCCGTCGTCGAGGGCGAGCCCCGCGTCCTGCTCCGCCCGGCCGTGCCCGCCACGCCCCGCCCGCTGACCCTCGACCCCGCCGTCCGCGTCGCCCTCGTCACTCTCTCCCAGGGCGACCGGGGCGAACTCCTCGACGCCGTGGACGAGCGCTTCCAGGGACTCGTCGTCGCCGCCTTCGGCGCCGGCCACGCCCCCGCCTGGCTGGTCGAACCGCTCGCCGCGCTCGCCCGCCGCATCCCGGTCGTCCTCGCTTCCCGCACCGGCTCCGGCACCACCCTGGCCCGCACCTACCGGGGCCCCGGCTCCGAGCACGACCTGATCGGCCACGGGCTGATCCCGGCCGGGCCGCTCGACCCTCCCAAGGCCCGGATCCTGCTCCACGCGCTCCTCTCCGGCGACGCGGCGGGACCCGCCGGGTACGACCGGCCCCGTATCGCCGCCGCCTTCGCCCACCTCGACGGCTCCGGCCTCGCCTGACCGCCGGCCCCGTACCGCCGCGGCCGGGCCGGCCCGCCCCCGCCCATCTCCGACCACCCCCTGCCCCGAGCCGGAGCGATCGGGCAGCATAGGGCCCATGTCCGTACTGACGCGCGACGAAGCGCAGACCCGTGCCCAGCTCCTCGACGTCCACCACTACACCGTGGACCTCGACCTCACCACCGGCGACGAGACCTTCGAGTCCACCAGCCTCGTCAGGTTCACCGCCCGCACCGCCGGGGACACCTTCGTCGAGCTCAAGCCCGTCACCCTGCACTCCGCCACCCTCGACGGGAAGCCGCTGGACCCCGCCTCCCTCGACGGCAACCGGCTGCCGCTCACCCTCACCGAGGGCGAGCACGAGCTGCGCGTCCGCACCACCATGCGCTACTCCCGCACGGGCGAGGGCATGCACCGCTTCACGGACCCCACCGACGGCGAGTCGTACGTCTACACCCAGCTGTTCATGGAGGACGTGCAGCGCGTCTTCGCCGCCTTCGACCAGCCCGACCTGAAGGCCGTCTTCGAACTCACCGTCACCGCCCCCGAAGGGTGGACCGTCCTCGCCAACAGCCTCACCGAACGGCAGGACGACGGCCGCTGGAAGGCCGCCCCCACCCCGCTGCTCTCCACCTACTTCGTCTGCGTCGCCGCCGGCCCCTGGCACAGCGTCCGCACCGAGCACGCCGGGCTGCCCTTCGGCATCCACTGCCGCCGCAGCCTCGCCGCCCACCTCGACGCCGACGCCGAGGAGATCCTCGCCGTCACCAAGGCCTGCTACGACCGGTACCACGAGAAGTTCGACGAGCCGTACCCCTTCGACTCGTACGACCAGGCCTTCGTCCCCGAGTTCAACGCCGGCGCCATGGAGAACCCCGGTCTCGTCACCTTCCGCGACGAGTTCGTCTTCCGCTCCGCCGTCACCGACACCGAGCGGATGACCCGCGCCATGGTCATCGCCCACGAGATGGCCCACATGTGGTTCGGCGACCTCGTCACCCTGCGCTGGTGGGACGACATCTGGCTGAACGAGTCCTTCGCCGAGTACATGGGCTACCAGACCGTCAACGAGGCCTGCTCCGACCTCTTCGCCGACACCTGGATCGACTTCGGCGTCACCCGCAAGGCCTGGGGGTACGAGGCCGACCAGCGCCCCTCCACCCACCCCGTCGCCCCCGACCCCGACGCCGTCCCGGACACCGCCTCCGCGCTCCTCAACTTCGACGGCATCTCCTACGCCAAGGGCGCCTCCGCCCTGCGCCAGCTCGTCGCCTGGCTCGGCGAGAGCGACTTCCTCGCCGGCATCAACATCCACTTCAAGCGCCACAAGTTCGGCAACGCCACCCTCGCCGACTTCATCGACAACCTGGCCGCCGCCACCGACCGCGACGTCCACGGCTGGGCCGAGCAGTGGCTCCGCACCACCGGCGTCGACGTCCTCACCCCCCGCCTCACCGGCGAGGGCGCCCGCTGGCGGCTCACCGCCGAGCGGAACGGCAGCCGCCCGCACCGCGTGGACGCCGGTGTCTACGACCGCGACCCGTCGGGCGCGCTCGTCCTGCGCGAACGCCGCGCCCTCGACGTCCCCCAGGGCGAGCCGGCCGAACTGACAGGCCCCCGCCCCGCCCTCGTCGTCCTCAACGACGGCGACCTCACCTACGCCAAGCTCCGCTTCGACGAGGCCTCCGAGCAGTCCGTCCTGCGCGGCCTCTCCCGGATCCCCGACCCGCTCACCCGGGCCGTGGTCTGGAACGCCCTGCGCGACATGGTCCGCGACGGCGTCCTCACCCCCGGCGAGTACCTGGAGACGGCCCGCGCCCACCTCACCGAGGAGAGCGAACTCGCCCTCGTCCAGGGCGTCCTGGGCTTCGCCCGCACCCAGATCGCCGACCGGTACGTCTCCGCGGAGGAGCGTCCCGCCGCGCTGGCCACCCTCCGCGAGATCGCCCGCGCCCTGCTGCGCCGCACCGAGGACGGCGACTCGCCGGGCCTGCGCCTCACCGCCGTCCGCACCCTGATCGACAGCGCCACGACCCCCGACCAGATCGCCTCCTGGCTGGACGAGGGCACGGTCCACGGCGGCCCCGAGCTCGACCCCGAGCTGCGCTGGCGCATCCTGGCACGGCTCGCCGTCCTCGGCGCCACCGACGAGGCCGCCATCGCCGCCGAGCTGGAGCGCGACCCCAGCGCCACCGGCCAGGAGGGCGCCGCCCGCTGCCGGGCCGCGTTCCCCGACGCCGGGGCCAAGGCGGCCGCCTGGTCCGCCATGTTCGACACGGACGACCTGTCCAACTACCTGTTCACCGCCACCGCGCAGGGCTTCTGGCAGCCCGAACAGGCCGAGCTGGTACGGGAGTACGTGACCCGCTTCTACCCCGACGCCGTCGCGCTCGCCGACCGCCGGGGCGCCGCCATGGCCGAGGCCGCGGGCCGCTACGCCTTCCCGGCGCACGCGGTCGACGCGGCGGCGCTGGCCCTCGGCGAGTCCCACCTCGCCGGCGACACCATGATCCCGGCCCTCCGCCGCAAGCTCGTGGACCAGCTGGACGACCTCCGCCGCGCCCTGCGCGTCCGCGAGGCCTGACCCACCCGGCACGGTGCGGGGGCCCGACCGGGTCCCTGTACCGGCCAGGCGCCCGTGCCGGCCGGGCGTCCGTACCCGCCGGGCGCCCGTGCCGGCCCGGCCCCCGGGCCGGCCAGGCGT
>NZ_JAPSIW010000091.1:11865-14243 GCF_031178505.1 Streptomyces sp.
AGATGTTGCCGTACTTCTGCAGCGCGAAGAGGTTGGCGGCGTCCTGGGTGTCCTTGAACACGAACGACGTCGTCTGGTAGATGGGAACCGCGCGGGCTCCGTGCTCGGCGTCTGGGGTGCCGCACGCGTGCCCTGCACGCCGGCGCGTCCGTACCCGCCGGGCCCCCGCCCCTGGCGCCCGTCACCCCGGCGACGTACCCGGGGACCCGCCCGTACCCCGGGCCCGTCCCGCGCCCGATACTCCCCACCCCGCCCCGCCGCCACCCCGTGTCCCCCTTTCGGGTCACGCGCGGGTGCTCGCCGGACATGTCCGGCCCCGCCCCGGCACCCTGTCGTCCATGCGTGCCGCACCCCCGCCCCTCGCCTCCGCCCCCACGCCCCTGAGCCGTCTCCTGGGCATCGCCCTCGACGCCTTGCGCGAAGGAGCGGAGGTACGCGGCGGGCCGCTCCCCGCGGGCGGCCCCCGGGCCGTGGCCGAGCGGGTGCGCGCCGCCGTGGGGGAGGCCCTCCCCGACACCGGCACCGGCGCCGACGAGGCGCTCCGCACCTTGGTCCGGGTCCTGGCCGAGGGCGCCGCCGACCCCGCCCACCCCCTCTGCGCCGCGCACCTCCACACCCCGCCCCTCGCGCTCGCCGCCGCCGCCGACCTCGCCGCCTCCGCGCTCAACCCGTCCCTCGACTCCTGGGACCAGGCACCCGCCGCCTCCGTCCTGGAGGCCGAGGTCACCGCCGCCCTCGCCGCCGAGGTCTTCCCGGCCGCCACCCGGCCCGACGCGCTCGTCACCACCGGCGGCACCGAGTCCAACCAGCTCGCCCTGCTCCTCGCCCGCGAACGCCACGGCCCCGTGCGCCTCGTCGCGGGCGCCGCCGCGCACCACTCGCTGCGCCGCGCGGCCTGGCTCCTCGGCCTGCCGGAGCCGGTCACCGTCCCCACCCCGCGCGGTGTCCTCGAACCGGCCGCCCTCACCGAAGCCCTCACCGGCCGCTCCGGCCCCGTGCTCGTCGCCGCCACCGCCGGGACCACCGACGAGGGCCTGATCGACCCGCTCCCCGCCCTCGCCGACGTGTGCGCCGCCCACGGCGCCGACCTCCACGTCGACGCCGCCTACGGTGGCCCCGTCCTCTTCAGCCGCACCCACCGCCACCTCCTCGACGGGCTCGACCGGGCCCGGACCGTCACCGTCGACCTGCACAAACTGGGCTGGCAGCCCGCCGCCGCCGGGCTGCTCGCCGTCCGCGACCCCGCCGACCTCGCCGCCCTCGGCCACACCGCCGACTACCTCAACGCCGGCGACGACACCGACGCCGGCCTCCCCGACCTGCTCGGCCGCTCGCTGCGCACCACCCGCCGCCCCGACGTCCTCAAGGCCGCCGTCACCCTCCGCGCGCTCGGCCGTGACGGGCTCGGCGGCCTGGTCGACCGCTGCCTGGAGCAGGCGCAGCACCTCGCCGACCTGGTGGAGAAGGCCCCCGGACTCGACCTGCGGGGCCGTCCCGTCCTCACCACCGTCCTCCTCCGGCCCACCGGAGCCGACGACTCCGCCGTCGCCGGCCTCCGCCGCACCCTCCTCACCGAGGGCCGCGCGGTCCTCGGACGGGCCACGGCCGACGGCCGCCTCTGGCTGAAGGCCACCCTCCTCAATCCCCACACCACCCCCGACGACCTGGCACGGCTCGTCGCCCTCGTGGAAGGCAGCACACCGCGATGACCGGCAGCACCCCCGCCCCGCAGGACCCCGACCGCCCCCACGACCTCGTGGGCGTCGGCATCGGTCCGTTCAACCTCTCCCTCGCCGCCCTCGCCCACGGTGTCCCCGGCGGACTGGCCACCGCCTTCTACGAACAGCGCCCCGCCTTCCAGTGGCACCCCGGCCTCCTCATCGAAGGCGCCACGCTCCAGGTCCCCTTCCTCGCCGACCTGGTCACCCTCGCCGACCCGGCGAGCCCCTGGAGCTTCCTCAGCTACCTCCGCCACCGCGAGCGCCTCTTCCCCTTCTACTTCGCGGAGAAGTTCCACATCCAGCGCGCCGAGTACGACGCCTACTGCCGCTGGGTCAGCGAGCGGCTCCCCGGCCTGCACTTCGGCCACCAGGTCGACTCCGTCCGCTGGAACGCCGAACGGCGCCTGTTCGAGGTCGACTTCACCCAGGTCGACCCGGCCGGCGGAGCGGAGGCCCTGGGCCGCGCGTACACCAGGAACGTCGTCCTGGGCGTCGGGACCGAGCCGTACGTCCCCGAGCCGCTGCGGCCCCTCACCGACGCCCCGGGCGTGCCCGTCCTGCACTCCGCCGACTACCTGACCCACCGTGAGACGCTGCTGCGCGCCGGGCACGTCACGGTCATCGGCTCCGGCCAGTCCGGCGCCGAGATCTTCCTCG
>NZ_JAPSIW010000092.1 GCF_031178505.1 Streptomyces sp.
GTCGAGGAGAAGTGGCGCTGGGACCTGCTGGCGGAGCGGCTCAGGGAACTCCTCCAGGGCCAGGCGTAGGGCTTCCTCCGGCGAGAGGCGGAGGAACGGCCCGGCAGGCGCGGAGAAGGGCCGGGGCCCCGCCGATGAGCGGGGCCCCGGCCCTCTTCCACGTCTGCTCGGGGCTCAGGCCCGGTAGATCGCCTCGATCTCGTCCGCGAAGTCCTTCGCCACCACGTTCCGCTTCAGCTTCAGGGACGGGGTGATGTGCCCGGCCTCCTCCGTGAACTGGGCCGACAGGACACGGAACTTGCGCACCGACTCGGCCTTGGACACGGCCGCGTTGCCGTCGTCGATCGCCCGCTGCACCTCGGCCAGGAGGTCGGCGTCCTCGCGCAGCGTGGCCGCCGTCGCGCCGGACGGCTTGCCGTGCTCCGCCGCCCAGCGGCCCAGGAACTCCTCGTCCAGGGTCACCAGGGCGCCCACGAAGGGGCGGCCGTCGCCGACGACCATGCACTCGGCGACCAGGGCGTGGGCGCGGATCCGGTCCTCGATGACGGCCGGGGCGACGTTCTTGCCGCCCGCCGTCACCAGGATCTCCTTCTTGCGGCCGGTGATCGCGAGGTAGCCGTCCTCGTCGAGGGTGCCGATGTCCCCGGTGTGGAACCAGCCGTCCGCCAGCGCCTCGGCCGTCGCGGCCTCGTTGTTCCAGTACCGCGAGAAGATGTGCTCACCGTGCAGCAGCACCTCGCCGTCGTCGGCGATCCGCACCACCGAGCCCGGCAGCGGCTGCCCCACCGTGCCGATCTTCGGACGGTCCCACGGGTTGAAGGCGGTCGCCGCGCACGACTCGGTCAGGCCGTAGCCCTCCAGGACCGTGAAGCCGATGCCCCGGAAGAAGTGGCCGAGCCGCTCGCCCAGCGGCGCGCCGCCCGAGATCGCGTACTCGCCGCGGCCGCCGAGCACCGCCCGCAGCTTCGCGTACACCAGCTTGTCGAAGATCCGGTGCTTGAGCCGGAGGCCGAAGGACGGCCCCTGCGGGGTGGCGAGCGCGCGGCTGTAGGCGATGGCCGTGTGCGCGGCCTTGTCGAAGATCTTGCCCTTGCCGTCGGCCTGCGCCTTCGCGCGCGCCGAGTTGTAGACCTTCTCGAAGACGCGCGGCACGCCCAGGATCAGCGTCGGCCGGAAGGAGGCCAGCTCGTCGGTGAGCGTCTTGATGTCCGGCAGGCAGCCCAGCCGGATCGGCGCCATCACCGAGGCGACCTCGATGAGCCGGCCGAAGACGTGCGCGGCCGGGAGGAACAGCAGCACCGAGGACTCGCCGGTGCGGAAGAGGGGTCCCAGCCGCTCCACCACGTTGCCGCACTCGGCGAAGAAGGCCCGGTGGGTCAGGACGCAGCCTTTGGGGCGGCCCGTCGTGCCCGAGGTGTAGACGATCGTCGCCGGGTCGTCCGCGTGCGCCGCCGACATCCGCTCGTCGAGCAGTTCGTCGGAGACGTCCGCGCCCTCGGCGGTGAGCCGCGCGACCGCGCCCGCCTCGATCTGCCGCACGCCCCGCAGCTCCGGCAGGTTCGCCCGTACGGACTCCACGGCGGCCTCGTGCGCCGCGCTCTCCACCAGCGCCAGGGAGGCGCCCGAGTCCCCGAGGATCCACTGGATCTGCTCGGGGGAGCTGGTCTCGTACACCGGTACGGTGACCGCGCCCGCGCTCCAGATCGCGAAGTCGAGCAGCACCCACTCGTAGCGGGTGCGCGAGAGCAGCGCCACCCGGTCGCCCACCCCGACCCCGGCGGCGATCAGGCCCTTGGCGACGCCGCGGACCTCGGCGAGGAACTCCTTGGCGGTGACGTCGGTCCAGACCCCGCCGTCCTTGCGCCCCATCACGGCGACGTCTGGGTGCTGGGAGGCGTTGCGGCGGATGAGATCCGTCAGGTTGCCGTCCGTGGGGACCTCGTACAGGGCCGGAAGGCTGAACTCGCGCAAGACTGCTGCTCCTCATCGGGCGCCGGCGCCACGGCTCTGTGTGATGCACCGGTGTAGTCCAAGGTCGGGCAGGTGCTCAGTGGGGGTGAGCACGACTGGACTGCCCGGACGTTACCCATCAGTACGGGGTTCCCGATAGGGGGTCCTGGCCAGATGTTCCGTGCGTCACACATGCGTGGCGGTGCTCTGCGCACAGTAGTCCACCGGTTTTCCGACTCCCAAGTAACCGCAGGTCCGACGCCCTAAGGTGGTCCCATGCGAGTCCATGTGGTCAGCGACGTGCACGGGAACGCCGGCGACCTCGCCGCGGCGGGGAAGGGCGCCGACGCCCTGATATGTCTGGGCGACCTCGTCCTCTTCCTCGACTACGCCGACCACAGCCGCGGCATCTTCCCCGACCTCTTCGGCGTCGAGAACGCCGACCGGATCGTGGAGCTGCGCACCGCCCGCCGCTTCGACGAGGCCCGTGAGCTGGGCCGCCGCCTCTGGGCCGGGCTCGCCGTCGACCGGGAGGCCGCGATCGAGTCCGCCGTACGGCGGCAGTACGCCGAGCTGTTCGCCGCCTTCCCCACCCCGACCTACGCCACCTACGGCAACGTGGACATCCCCGCCCTCTGGCCCGAGTTCGCCGGGCCCGGCACCACCGTCCTCGACGGGCAGCGGGCCGAGATCGGCGGCCTCGTCTTCGGCTTCGTCGGCGGCGGCCTGCGCACCCCCATGCGCACCCCGTACGAGATCGGGGACGAGGAGTACGCGGCCAAGGTGGAGGCCCTCGGCGAGGTCGACGTGCTCTGCTCCCACATCCCGCCCGAGGTCCCCGAGCTGACCTACGACACCGTCGCCCGCCGCTTCGAGCGCGGCAGCCGCGCCCTGCTCGACGCCATCCACCGGGTCCGGCCCCGCTACGCCCTCTTCGGCCACGTCCACCAGCCGCTGGCCCGGCGCATGCGGATCGGCGCCACCGAGTGCGTCAACGTCGGCCACTTCGCCTCGACCGGACGGCCCTTCGTCCTGGAGTGGTGACCGGCAGGTCACCGGGGCGCGATAGCCTTCCCCTCGAGTTCTCGCCGGACCGCACACTGGAGGAGCCACCGCGATGGCCGAACACACCAGCTCGAGCATCACCATCGAGGCGGCACCGGCCGACGTCATGGGTGTGATCTCCGACTTCGCGCGCTACCCCGAGTGGACCGGCGAGGTGAAGGAGGCCGAGGTCCTCGCGACCGACGCCGCCGGCCGCGCCGAGAAGGTCCGCCTGCTGCTCGACGCCGGGGCCATCAAGGACGACCACACCCTCGCCTACACCTGGACCGGCGACAACGAGGTCAGCTGGACCCTGGTCAAGTCGCAGATGCTGCGCTCCCTGGACGGCTCCTACCTGCTGCGCCCGGTCGGCGGCGACCGCACCGAGGTCACCTACCAGCTGACCGTCGACGTCAAGATCCCCATGCTGGGCATGATCAAGCGCAAGGCCGAGAAGGTCATCATCGACCGCGCGCTGGCGGGCCTGAAGAAGCGCGTCGAGTCCGGCGCCTGAGCGCCCGGCCGCCCCGGGCCCCCGGCCGGGGCGCCACGGCGGCGCGGTAGCGTCGCCCGCATGCGGATCATCCTTGTCACCGGAGCCGGCGGCGCCGGGCGCACCACCGTCGCCGCGGCGACCGCCCTCGCCGCGGCGCACGCCGGACAGCGTGTGCTGCTGGTCTCCGACGACGCGGGCGCCGTCCCCGGCGGCACCGGGCCGCTCACCGTCCTGCGCCCCGATCCCGGCGGCGACTTCCGGCGCGAGTTCCTCGCCCTCCAGGCCCGCTCCGGCACCGCGCTCGACCTGCTCGGCGCCGCGCCCTTCGAGGAGGCCGAGCTCACCGAACTCCCCGGCGCGCGCCCCTTCGCCCTCCTGCGGGCCCTGCGCGAGGCCGCCTCCGGCGGCCACGACCTCGCCGTCGTGGACCTCCCCCCGCTCACCGAGGCCCTCGCCGTCCTCGCCCTGCCCGAGCAGCTCCGCCGCTACCTGCGCCGCCTGCTGCCCCCCGAGCGCCAGGCCGCCCGGGCCCTGCGGCCCATGCTCGCCCAGCTCGCCGGCGTCCCCATGCCCGCGCAGTGGCTGTACGAGACCACCGCCCGCTGGGCCGAGGAGCTCGCCGCCGTCCAGGCCCTGATCGAGGACCCCGGCACCACCGTCCGCCTCGTCCTGGAGCCCGGCCCCGCGGCCGCCCCCGCCCTGCGCTCCGCCCGCCTCGGCCTCGCCCTCCAGGGCCTCGCCCTCGACACCGTGGTCGCCAACCGGATCCTGCCCGCCACCTCCGAGGACCCCTGGCTCGCCGCCCTCGCCGCCGAGCAGCACCGGCACCTGGAGACCCTCCGTACCGGCGCGGGCGGCCTGCTGCGCGAGCTGCCGCACCTCGGCCGCGACCCGCGCGGCCCGGAGGACCTCGTCCTGCTCGCTCCCGCCCCCGCGGACGCCGGCCCGGCCGCGCCCGCCGTGCCCCGGGTGGAGGACCGGCGCGCGCAGGACGGCGTCCTCGTCTGGCACCTGCCGCTCCCCGGCGCCGTCAAGGAGGAGCTCTCCCTCGTCCGCCGCGGCGACGAACTGCTCCTCGCGGCCGGCCCCTTCCGCCGGGCCCTGTCCCTGCCGGGCGCCCTGCGCCGCTGCGCCGTCACCGGCGCCGGCCTGGTCGACGGGGAGCTGAGGGTCCGGTTCGCGCCGGATCCGGGACTGTGGCCCGCCGGCTCCTGAAGCCCCTGCTCCGGCCCCCGCCGGGCGTGTACCGTCGAAGTACCAGCCACTGAGGAGTACGCCATGAGCGATCCGGACGCCTGGGCCAAGGCGTGCGCCGAGGACCTGGAGGCGGAGAGGGCCCGGCGCCGGGCCGAGCGCGGCCCCGAGCCGAGTTCCGCCGCCGAGGAGTTCCGCAAGCTGTTCGAGGCCGTCGCCGACAAGGTCTCCGGCGGCATCGCCGCCCCGCTGCTCGGCGGCCAGGCGGCCCGGACCGTCAAGGACCTCGTCGACCAGGCGCGCAGCGCCGTCGAGCCGGTCATCGAGCGCAACCCGCAGGTCTTCGACCACCTCGCCGCCGCCGGGAACGAACTGCTCGCCGCCTACCGCTCGGCCGTCGGCGGCCACGAGGCCCGCTGGACCCGCGACGAGCCCGCGCCGGACCCCCGCCACCCCGGCGCGGACCCGGCGGACGCCGGCACCGGGGAGCCCCGCGCGGACGGGCCGCCCGGGGACGAGCCGCGCAAGGACGACGAAGGCCCCGGAACGGGCCGCCGCATCGACCTGGACTGACCGGGGCGCGCCCTGCCCTCGGGTACGGTGGGCCCTAGCGGGGCTCGACCGAAAACTGAGGGACACATGGGACTCACCATCGGCGTCGACATCGGCGGCACGAAGATCGCGGCCGGCGTGGTCGACGAGGAGGGCAACATCCTCGACACCCACACGGTGCCCACCCCGCCGACCCCCGAAGGCATCGTCGACGCGATCTGCGCGGCGGTCTCCGAGGCCGGCAAGGGCCACCAGATCGAGGCCGTCGGCATCGGTGCCGCCGGATACGTCGACGACAAGCGCGCCACCGTCCTCTTCGCGCCGAACATCGACTGGCGGCACGAGCCGCTGAAGGACAAGGTCGAGCAGCGGGTCGGTCTGCCGGTCGTCGTCGAGAACGACGCCAACGCGGCCGCCTGGGGCGAGTACCGGTTCGGCGCGGGCCAGGGCCACGAGGACGTCATCTGCATCACCCTCGGCACCGGCCTCGGCGGCGGCATCATCATCGGCAACAAGCTGCGCCGCGGACGCTTCGGCGTGGCCGCCGAGTTCGGCCACGTCCGGGTCGTCCCCGACGGCCTGCTGTGCGGCTGCGGCAGCCAGGGCTGCTGGGAGCAGTACGCCTCCGGCCGCGCCCTCGTCCGGTACGCCCGGCAGCGCGCCGCCGCCACCCCCGAGAACGCCCAGCTGCTGCTGGGACTCGGGGACGGCACCCCCGAGGGCATCCAGGGCCGGCACGTCAGCGAGGCCGCCCGCGCCGGTGACAAGGTCGCGGTCGACTCCTTCCGCGAGCTGGCCCGGTGGGCGGGCGCCGGTCTCGCCGACCTGGCCTCGCTGTTCGACCCCTCGGCGTTCATCGTCGGCGGCGGCGTCTCCGACGAGGGCGAGCTCGTGCTCGACCCGATCCGCAAGTCGTTCCGGCGCTGGCTGATCGGCGGCCAGTGGCGCCCGCACGCGCAGGTCCTCGCGGCCCAGCTCGGCAACAAGGCCGGTCTGGTCGGCGCGGCCGACCTCGCCCGCCAGGGCTGAACCGCCGGTCTCCCGCACGGCCTTGCCGGTGCCCGTCGTGCCCTCCGGGGCGCGGCGGGCACCGCGCTTAATCTGGGCGCATGGTGACGACCGACGCGACCGGCGAGCTGCCCGACTCCCGTACCGAGAGCGACGGTTCGGCCGTCGTCCGGGTCCTCGGCTACAACATCCGCTCGATGCGCGACGACGAGGACGCCCTCGCCCGGGTCATCCGGGCCTGCGCCCCCGACGTGGTCCTGGTCCAGGAGGCGCCGCGCTTCTTCCGCTGGCGCAAGCACGCGGCCCGGCTCGCCGCCAAGAGCGACCTCGTCGTCCTCGGCGGCGGCGCCACCGCCGCGGGACCGCTGCTGCTCTGCTCGCTGCGGGCCACCGTCGAACGGACCGAGGACGTGCTGCTGCCGCTGACCCCCGGACTCCACCGGCGGGGCCTGGCCACCGCGGTCGTCCGCTTCGGCCGGGCCAGGCTGGGGCTCGTCAGCTGCCATCTGAGCCTGCGGGCGGACGAGCGGTACGCCCAGGCCGGGATGGTCCTCGACCGGGTGGCCGCGCTCGGCACCCCGTACACGATCGTCGGCGGCGACCTCAACGAGCGGCCCGGCGGGCCAGCCTTCACCCGGCTGACGGCCGAGCTGCGGGACGGCTGGGCGGTACGGCCCTGGGGCGGGGAGCACACCTCGACGGCCGCCGATCCGCACCAGCGCATCGACGCGATCCTGGCGACCCCGGGCGTCGAGTTCCTCGGCTGCGGGGTCCCGCCGGGCCTGGACCCCGCGGACCTGCGGGCCGCCACCGACCACCTGCCGGTGCTCGCGGCGGTCCGTCTCCCCGCGGGCGAGTGACCCGCGGGGCGGACGCCCGGGGCCGGGGGACCGGCCCCCGGCTCAGACCACGGCGCCGCGGCCCGGGTCGCCGAAGCCGTCGTCGTCCTCGTCGTCGTGCTTCATCCGCGCCACCAGGGTGACGAAACCGCCGAGGAAGCCGCCGACGCACAGCGTCGTCAGCCACCAGGTCATGTCCCACCGGAGCAGCACGGCCAGCAGCATGAGGACCGGGCCGCCGACGACACCGAGCCAGGCGAACTTGGTGGTGGCGTCCGCCTCCGGCAGCGGGGGCGGCTCCGGCGGTACGAAGTGGCCCTCGTCGTCGGACGGGGCCGGCGTGTAGTCACGGGGGCCGCTCGGTCCGACCCCGGGGGCGAAGACCACCGAGCTGCCCAGCGCCGGCCGGTCCGCGCCGGGGGCGTCCCCGTCCTCCTTCTCCGCCTCCGCGCCGGCGTCACCCGCGGACCCGGCTCCCGCGCCGGGCGCCTTCGGGTCCGGCACCGGGTTGACCTCCGCCACGGCCTTCGGGTCACCCAGGGACTTGGGGTCCTTCACCGGCTTGGCCCCGGCCCCCGGCCGTGACTCGCCGCCCGTCTCCGGTTCGGGCTCCGGCAGGGCCAGGTTCTGGACCGGCCGGAACGGCCTCGCCTCCGGAGGGTCCGCGGGCTCCTCGCCGTACGCGGCGACGATCGCGGCCCACGCCGCCTCCTCGTCGATGGGCTGCGGTTCCCGCTCTCCGCCGTCCTGCTGATCAGCCACCGCTCCTGCTTCCCTTCCCGCCGACGAGTCCCGGGGCGAGACGCTCGACGAAGGCCAGGCTCTCGTCGAAGATCCGCTCCGCGTCATGGTCCAACGTCGCGACGTGGTAGCTCTGTTCCAGCAGGACCTCCCGGACGTCCGTGGAGGAGATCCGGCCGAGGATCCGCGCCGAGTCGGCCGCCGGGACCACATGGTCCTCGGGGCTGTGCAGCAGCAGCACCGGCTGCGTGACCTGCGGAAGCTCGGCGTCGACCGTACGGAAGAACTGGCGCAGCGAGTACGCGGCGTGCAGCGGCACCCGGTCGTAGCCGATTTCCCGCACACCGGACTTCGCGATGTCGCTGGCGATCCCGTTCGCCGAGGGGACCAGGTGCCGGACCACCGGCAGCGCGTGCGCGGCCACGCCGTGCACCTTGTTGCCCGGGTTCACCAGGACCAGGCCCCGTACCGCGTCCCCGTGCTTCGCGGCGAGCCGCAGGGACAGCGCCCCGCCCATCGACAGGCCGAAGACGAACACGGTGGCGCACCGCTCCCGCAGCTCGCGCAGGGCCCGGTCCACCTCCGCGTACCAGTCGTGCCAGGTGGTGAGCTGCATGTCCTGCCAGCGGGTGCCGTGACCCGGCAGCAGCGGGAGCGACACGGTCAGTCCGCGCTCGGCCAGGAACTCGGCCCACGGGCGCAGCGACTGGGGGGAACCGGTGAATCCGTGACAGAGAAGGACGCCGACCTCTCCGCCCTCGTGGCGGTACGGCTCGGCTCCAGGAAGGACCGGCACCGGGGTCTCCTGTTCGGTTTCGACTTCGGGGGCGCCGAAGCGGCGGGTACATGGGGAAGGACCTTCACGGTACGCGACCGGGCCGACACCGACCAGGGCCGTAGCGGGGGCCGTACGCCGGTACGGGATAAAGTCGTGACGACGGCACACGGAAGGCATGGCGAGTTGATCTACGGCGCAATGAAGTTCTCCCTCGGGGGCTCCCTGAAGCTCGCCTTCCGGCCCTGGGTGGAGGGTCTGGAGAACATCCCCGCCGAGGGTCCCGCGATCCTGGCGAGCAACCACCTGTCGTTCTCCGACTCCTTCTTCCTGCCCGCCGTGCTCGACCGCAAGGTCACCTTCATCGCCAAGGCCGAGTACTTCACCACCCCGGGCGTGAAGGGCAAGCTCACCGCCGCCTTCTTCAAGGGCGTCGGCCAGCTCCCCGTCGACCGCTCGGGGGCGCGCGGCGCGGGCGAGGCGGCCATCAAGGCCGGCATCGAGGTCATCGAGAAGGGCGGTCTCTTCGGGATCTACCCGGAGGGCACCCGCTCGCCCGACGGCCGGCTCTACCGGGGCAAGCCCGGCGGTCTCGCCCGGGTGGCGCTGGCCACCGGCGCGCCCGTCATCCCGGTCGCGATGATCGACACCGAGAAGATCCAGCCGCCCGGCAAGATCGTCCCCAAGCTGATGCGCCCCGGCATCCGGATCGGCAAGCCGCTCGACTTCAGCCGCTACCACGGCATGGACGGCGACCGCTTCATCCTGCGCTCGGTGACCGACGAGGTCATGTACGAGATCATGAAGCTCTCCGGTCAGGAGTACGTCGACATCTACGCGACCGCCGCCAAGCGGCAGATCGCCGAGGCCGAGAAGGCCGCCAAGGAGGCCGTGAAGGCCGAGATCGCGGCCCGGGAAGAGTCCGGCGCCTGACCCTCCCCTCGGGAGGCGGGCACCGGTGGGGGTGGGGGAGATGGCCGTACGCGAACGTGTCGTGCGCATGTCGGTCGAGCAGCCGCTGTGGCGCGCGCTGACCGGCTACCGCGTCATGACCCTGCTCTACGCGGTCCTCGTCTTCGCCGCCGGCCGCGACCGGTACGAGCGGCCCGCGATCGCCGTCGCCTATCTGGCGGTGCTCGCCGTCTGGACCCTCGCCACCCTGCCCAAGGTGGCGAACGCGGCCAGCTGCACCACCCGCTTCCTCGTCGCCGACCTCACCCTCGCCCTCACCGGCATCCTCCTCACCCCCCTCGCCGACGCCCACGCCCAGTCCGTCGACGGCCCCACCCTGCCGACGATATGGACGGCGGGCTCCGTCCTCGCCTACGCGATCAAGGGCGGCTGGCGCTGGGCCGGAGTCGCCTCCTCCCTCGTCGCCGTCGCCAACATCATCGAGCGCGGCCACCCCACCCGGGACACCGTCCACAACGTCATCCTGGTCTGGGTGGCCTCCATCGCCATCGGCTACGTCGTGGAGGTCGCCCGCGCCTCCGAGCGCACCCTCGCCCGCGCCCTGGAGATCGAGGCCGCCACCCGCGAACGCGAACGGCTCGCCCGGGACATCCACGACAGCGTCCTGCAGGTCCTCGCCATGGTCCAGCGGCGCGGCACCGCCCTCGGCGGCGAGGCCGCCGAGCTCGGCCGGATGGCCGGGGAGCAGGAGGTCGCCCTGCGGACCCTCGTCGCCGGCGGCCTCACCCGGCCCAGCCACGTCTCCGAGGACGCCTCCGAGGGTGCCGTGGTCCGCGCCGTCGAGACCGGCGACGAACCCGGCGACACCGCGGGCCCCGTCGACCTGCGCGCCCTGCTCGCCCCGCGCGCCGGGGCCCGCGTCACCCTCTCCGACCCGGGAGCGCCGGTCCTGCTGCCCCCGCCCGCCGCCCGCGAACTGGCCGCCGCCGTCGGCGCCGCACTGGACAACGTCCGGGTCCACGCGGGCGAGGACGCCCGCGCCTGGATCCTGGTCGAGGACTGGCCGGACGAGGTGATCGTCACCGTACGGGACGACGGCCCCGGCATCCCCGAGGGCCGCCTCGCGCAGGCCGAGGGGGAGGGCCGGATGGGCGTCGCCCTCTCCATCCGGGGGAGACTGCGGGATCTGGGCGGCACGGCCGAACTGATCTCGGTCCCCGGCCAGGGCACGGAAGTCGAGTTGAAGGTCCCGCGGCCCCCGCGGGACGCACGGGGGAAGGCAGGAGAGAAGTGAGCGAGACCCCGGCCGGACGGCCGATCAAGGTGATGGTGGTCGACGACCACCCGATGTGGCGCGACGCGGTCGCCCGCGACCTGGCGGAGGCGGACTTCGACGTGGCCGCCACGGCCGGCGACGGCGAACAGGCCGTCCGCCGCGCCCTGGCCGTCGCACCCGACGTCCTCGTCCTCGACCTGAACCTGCCCGTCAAGCCGGGCGTCCAGGTCTGCAAGGAACTCGTCGGCGCCCTGCCCGGCCTGCGGGTCCTGGTCCTGTCGGCGAGCGGCGAGCACGCCGACGTCCTGGAGGCGGTCAAGTCCGGCGCCACCGGCTACCTCCTCAAGTCGGCGAGCACCGAGGAGCTCATCGACGCCGTCCGCCGCACCGCCGCCGGCGACCCCGTCTTCACCCCGGGCCTGGCCGGACTGGTCCTCGGCGAGTACCGGCGCCTGGCCGCCGAGCCCGCCCCGGCCCCCGGCACCGCCGAACCCGACGCCCCCCGCCTCACCGAGCGGGAGACCGAGGTCCTCCGCCTCGTCGCCAAGGGCCTCAGCTACAAGCAGATCGCCGAGCGCCTGGTCATCTCGCACCGCACCGTGCAGAACCACGTCCAGAACACCCTCGGCAAGCTCCAGCTGCACAACCGGGTCGAGCTGGTCCGGTACGCGATCGAGCGCGGCCTCGACGACGCCTGACCCCGCCCCGCGCGCCGGGCGCGCCCCGGTGCCGGGCCGTATATTCACGGACGTACGGCCCGACACCGAACGGAACGGCACGGAGGGGACGCTCGTGGAGATCCTGGCCTTCGGCGTGCAGGCGGACGAGAGGCCCCTCATCGAGGAGGCCTTCGCCGGAGACCACGACGTCCGCTGCCTCGACGTCTTCCTCAACGAGGACACCGCCCCCATCGCCGCCGGCTACGAGATCGTCTCCACCAGCGTCAACGCGGTCCTGGACCACCGGGTCCTGCAGACCCTCGCCGCCGGCGGCACCCAGCTCATCGCCCAGCGCTCCACCGGCTTCAACAACATCGACCTGGACGTGGCCGAGCGCCTCGGCCTCACCGTCGCCCGGGTCTCGCACTACTCGCCGTACTCCGTGGCCGAGTTCGCCTGGACCCTCGCCATGGCCGTCAACCGGCGGATCGTCCGCGCCTCCAACCGCACCCGCGACTTCGACTTCCGGCTCGACGGGCTCATGGGCCGCGACCTGCGCGGCCGTACGGCCGGCGTCCTCGGCACCGGCAGGATCGGCGAGGCGTTCACCCGGATCGCCCACGGATTCGGCATGGAACTCCTCGGCTGGGACGTCACCGAGAACCCGGCCTGCCTCGACCTCGGCATGCGGTACGTCGACAAGGACCGGCTCCTCGCCGAGGCCGACCTCGTCAGCCTCCACGTCCCGCTGATGCCCGCCACCCACCACCTGCTGGACGCCACCGCCCTCCAGGCCATGAAGGACGACGCCATCCTGGTGAACTCCAGCCGCGGCGGACTCATCGACACGGAGGCCCTCGTCACCGAACTCCGCGCCGGTCGCTTCACCGGGGTCGGCCTGGACGTGTACGAGGCGGAGGCGGGTCTCTTCTTCCTCGACAAGTCCCTGGAGGTCGTCGAGGACGACACCCTGGCCCGCCTGGTCACCTTCCCCAACGTGGTGGTCACCTCCCACCAGGCCTACTACACCCGCGACGCCGTCGGCCAGATCGTCCAGGCCACCCTCCGCAACGTCCTCGACCACCTCGCGGGGCGGCGCGGCGAGAACGTCCTCGTCCCCAGGGCGGCGGGCTGAGGGCCGGCGGCGGGAGACCGCCGCCGAGGAGCCGGCCCGCCGGAGCGGGCCGGCCCACGGAGCAGGGAACCGGCCGTCAGACCAGGACCCCCGCCAGCAGGGCGGCCGTCAGGGCCGCGCCCTCCGTCGTGAGGACCGACTCCGGGTGGAACTGGACGCCCGCGAAGCCCGGCCCGCGCAGCGCGTGCACCTCCCCGGTCGCCGCGTCCCGGCTCACCTCGATCCGGTGCAGCGCCAGCTCGGTGGCCGCCCGGTCGTCGCAGCGGGCGGTGAAACTGTTGTAGAAGCCGACCGTCCGCTCCTGCCCGAACAGGTCGATCCGCAGCTGCGCGCCCTGGAACGGCACCCGCTTGCGGACGATCTCCAGGCCCAGCTCCGCCGCGATCAGCTCATGGCCCAGGCACACCCCGAGCAGTCCGTGCCGGTGTCCGCGCAGCAGCTCCGCCGTCAGCCCGCGCAGGAACCGCATCTTCGGGTCGGCCGCGTCCGAGGGGTTCCCCGGGCCCGGGCCCAGCACCACGAGCCCCTCGTGGCCCAGTGCCAGTTCGCGCAGCCCCGGCTCGTCGTAGCGGAGCACCGACACCTCCAGGCCCGAGGAGCGCAGCACGTGCGCCAGCATCGCCGTGAACGTGTCCTCCGCGTCGATCACCAGCGCGTGCCCGGACAGTTCCGCCGACCGGGTCTGCATCTTCAGCCAGAACGGGGCCAGGTCCGCCCGCCGCGCGTCCAGGGCCGCCCGGACCCGCGGGTCGTCGGCCAGCCGGGGAGCCGTGAGCGGTGCCTCGTCCCGGGACCGCCCCTCCCGCACCCCGAGCGCCGTCAGCACCCCCGCCGCCTTCGCGTGGGTCTCGGCGACCTCGCCCGCCGGGTCGGAGCCGCGGACCAGGGTGGCGCCCACCGGGACCCGCAGCCGCCCGTCCGCCGCGATGTCGGCGGTCCGGATGAGGATGGGGGAGTCGAGCGTCTGCGCCCCGCTCGCGTCCGTACCGAGCAGGGCCAGCGCCCCCGCGTAGTAGCCGCGGGCCACCCCGTCCGGCCCCACGGCTTCGTGCCGCTCGATCACCCGGCAGGCGTTCTGCACGGGGGAGCCGGTGACCGTGGCGGCGAACATGGTCTCCCGCAGCACCTCCCGCACGTCCAGCGAGGACCGGCCCCGCAGCTCGTACTCGGTGTGCGCGAGATGGGCCATCTCCTTCAGCCGGGGCCCGATCACCACCCCGCCCCGGTCCCCGACCGTGCACATCATCTTCAGCTCCTCGTCCACCACCATGGAGAGCTCCTCCGTCTCCTTGCGGTCGGCGAGGAACTCCAGCAGGTCCTCGGCGGTCGGCGCGGCCCCCGCCGGGTACCGGTACGTGCCGCTGATCGGGTTCATGACGACCGTGCCGCCCGCCATGCGCACATGCGCCTCGGGGCTCGCCCCGACCAGCGTCCGCTCCCCGGTGTGCACGACGAAGGTCCAGTACGCGCCCCGCTCGCCCACCAGCAGCCGCCGGAACAGGGCCAGCGCGTCGGCCCGCCCGAAGCCGGGGATCTCCCCGGTGAAGGTCCGCCGGATCACGAAGTTCGCGCCCTCGCCGGCGCCGATCTCCTCGTCGATCACCCGCCGCACCGTCTGCGCGTACTCCTCGTCGGAGACGTCGAACCCGCCGTCCACGACG